>JACQWM010000053.1 GCA_016209275.1 Candidatus Omnitrophota bacterium | reverse complement strand
GGCAGTGTGGGCATCGGTGCCGCCGGGTCATGCCTCCATGATACTAAACTAGGTGGCTGGAACACGACTTTACCCATAACCAATGACCAAGCACTAATTCCAATTACCAATCACCAAATTCCAATGACCAAACAATTCCCAATGACTGAATCACCAATGACCAAACGGTTTGGATATTCGGTCATTGGAAAATTGGTTATTGTTTGGTTATTGGTGCTTGGTCATTGGTAACTGTGGTGGTACTACCAGTTTTCAACGGCGCGTTCCACTATCCGCCGGGCCAAATCCGTCGTGGCGCGCGTGAGGGCGCTGGTTTCGCTTTCGGTCTGGCTGCCCAGAGCGAAATACGTGGTATCGCCGGTGAACCCCGGCTCATCCCACATCAGCTCGTTGGTGCGCTGATCATAGAACTTCAAGTCCACCACGAGATTCAACCGCCACTCCTCCACGTCCTGACTGGCGTTATAGCGCAAGGGATCCCGGCGGTATTGGACCAGCTCGCCTTCCAGCCGCGTATCCGCGTGGTCCGCGCCGGCCGGACGCAGCAGGCCGGTAAATTGGAATCGATTGATGACGGCGTTTGTCAGATCCACTTCCATCTTGTGCCGATAGAGCGGGAAGCGGTCATAGCCGGTGTCGAGGCGGGTAAAATCAATCCGGTTGGCGAACGGCTTGACATAGACCGTGCGGAGGTTGGAGGGCAAGCCGGGACGGGTGGTGTAGCCGCAACTACAGGACACAAGACACATGACCCATGACACAAGCAATTGCCACGCCCACTTCGTGGGTCGTGGGTTGTGGGTTGTGGGTCGCATTACGGCGTACGCGGTTGGAGGACTTGGAGGCGGGAGACGGCCCGCGGCGCCCACGCGGTGTCGGAGAAGCGTTCAACGATCGCCTGGTAATAGACGAGCGCTGAGGCCGCGCGCCGGCGGCGCTCGTAAAATTGCCCCACCTGGTACTCATGCTGCGCGCGTCGCTCCTTCAGCTCTTTCAGGCGGTGGGTGGCTTCATTCAACAGCTTGCTCTCCGGGTATTCTTTGATAAACGCATCCAGCTCGCGGATCGCCAAGTCGGTCGGCGATTGATCATAGTCGGCTTTGAAGGTGCCCTTGAGGCTCGCCTGCGCGATTTGAAATCGCGCGTCATCGATCAGCGGCGAATTCGGATACCGCGAGATGACGGCTTCAAACGCCGTGACGGCCGGCTCGTACTCTTGCAGGGCCAGGTGGGCCAAGCCCAGCTTGTACTGGGCGAGCTGCCCGTATTCGCTGAACGGCCCGTCATCGACGATGGCTTGAAAAATTTCGACCGCCTTATCCCTCGCCGGCAGCAGGGCGGCGATTCCGAAGAGTTTGCGCTTCTTCCCGGCGAGGAAATAATTGCCGATCTGATATTCCCGCTCCAGCACCTCGTCGAAGCGCTTCGAGGAGGGATAGACTTGGGTCGTCTTGCGGTATTCCTTGAAGGCGCGGTAGTAATCGCCTTCTTCCTCATAGCAGCGCCCCAACGAGTACTGCGCTTCAGGCGCCTCGCGGGATTCCTTGTAGGCCTTCAGCAGCTTCTGAAACTCCTGGCGCGCCCGCTTGTACTCCTTGCGCTCGAAGAAGGCGTTGGCAAAGAGCAGCTGCTCCTCCGGCGTGTCTTTGACGGCTCCGCCGGGACCGACCCATCCGGTGCGCGGCGACCACACCCACCCGGCCTGTGCAGCAGGGGCAAATCCGCCGACGAGGACCGCGGCGATCAGCAAGGGAAGGATATGGCGAGACATCACAGAGGTACGATAGCAAATCTTGCTTCGAAAGTCAAAGCGCTACCGGATGAGCGGCAGATAGAAGGCGAGGAACGGCAGCGACAATGCCGTGGTCACCAGCCACAAGGCGCTCGTGAGCTTCCGATCCAGCCCAAAGAGCATGGGCAGGACGAGGGGCGAGACCGCCACCGGTGTCGCCGCTTCGAGCAGCACGACGGTGCGCGGCATCCCGTGCAGATCCATGAGGCTGACCAGCAGCCAGGCGACGGCCGGCGTATAGAGAAATTTGATCGCGCTCATGGCCAGGCACGGTCGCAGCCACGGCCATGGGGAATGAAAGCGTAATTGTGATCCGACCGCCACGAGATAGACCGCCGTATTAAACGGAATCAGCCCATGGTTGAGCCACTCCATCGGCAGCGGCCGCGGAATGCCCAGGAGATTGAGGACCAAGCCGACCGCCATCCCCGCATACGGATACCACCGCAGCTCACCGCGATACGCGGCTCCCTGCCCATGCTCGGTTTCTGCGTGGCCGTGATGCAAGGCTACCCCGAACCCCACGGTGTAGAACAGCGGGCCGAAAGAGAGGAAGAACAGCTGGCAGAGACCGTAGCCGACTTCGCCGAAGAGGGCGAAGGCGATGAATGCCCCGACGTAGCCGACATTGGAAAACATCGCGCACGTCAGGAAGCTGCCGGTTTGCGCGGGAGGCAGTCGAGCGGCCCGCGCATACCACCAAGCAGGCAGCAGCGTTGACAGTGCTGTGATCAGGCCCAGCGCAGTGAGCAGCCATGGCTGCGCGCGATGCAAATCCAAGTTCCAGAACAGCAGGGCCAGTGTGAGCGCCGAAGGTCCCATCGAAATCCAGCGCACCAGGCGCGCCGCCTGCCGCTCGGTGAACCATCCCCGCCGGTGCAGCGCCCATCCCGCCACCAGGGAGCCAAAGACTAATCCTAAACTCAACGTGAGCTGAATGGCCATCAATGAAATTTCCGATTGTCGATTTTCGATTGACGATTAATTTTCGATGTTCGATTTCCAATCGACGATTGAAAATCGTCAATCAACAATCAATCGACAATCGTAAATCGTCAATCGTCAATGGTGTTGTGGTGTCATGGTGTCATCTCGCGCCGGCTTCGTCAAGCGCAAGAGCAGCGCGACGAGCGCATAGTAGCCTGCCAGCCCCCACCATGGCGGAGGGTCGACGGCCAGCGAGCCGCCGGGAATCGCATGCAGCCATGCCACGCTGGCCCGCGTGAGACCTACCAGCAGCGTGAGCGCGTCGCGACTGGCGGCGAGCACCCAGGGCCACCCAGTACTCATCAGCAACGTGAGGGTCCCGGCCGCGACGAGGAGGCCAATCAGCGGTGCGACGATGACATTGGCCAGCAGCGCGATCGGCGTGACCAGGTGGAAATACCAGGCCAGCAGCGGGGCGAGGCCGATCCACACGGCGGTGGTCCCGCAGAGGCTGAGTGCCAGGTACCGCCGCAGCCAGCCGGGATGCAGCCACGCCACCCATCGCTGAAACCGCGGCAGTCCGCGCGGCATGAGCCACAGCAAACTGAGCACCGCCCCGAATGACAACTGGAAGCTCGGATCAGTCAGCTGCGACGGATTGACCCACAGGATCGCCAAGGCCGCCGCCGCCAGCAGGTTGCTGAGGCTGGCGATGCGATCAAGCCACTGCGCCCCCAAGACGAGCCATGCCATCAGCATGGCCCGCACCACCGGCGGCTGCCAGCCGGTGAGCACTGCGTACGCCCAGACGCCGAAACCAGCGAGCACCAATCGCATCCGCCATGGGCAGCCCAGGAATTGCAACGTCCAGAGCAACCCCCACGCGATCAGGGCCACGTTCGATCCGCTGATGACGAGCAGATGCATCGTTCCCGTCTCAACGAATGCGGCGGTGACCGCCTGGCTCAGCGGTGCGCGTTCTCCGAGCAGCACGGCCCGCAGCAGGCGTCCCTTCTCCGAGGGAAACTGCCGCGCCATCCTGCGCTGCCATAATCGCCGCACCTGAAACACGGCCGCGCACCACGGCCAGCCCTGGCCGCGGCGGAGCACGATCACACCGTCATGCGGTTTGACGCGCAGTTGGCCATGGATGCGCTCCCGGCCCAAGGTGCGACGCCAGTCATACCGGCTGGCATCTGACGGCGGAGGCAGGGCTGACCAGCGCCCCTCCAGGAGCAGCTCATCCCCGTATCGAAGGGAGGCGCGCGGCTCTTCCACAATGAGCTGCACGCGCCCCGCCATCGGCAGAAGCCGCAGCACGCAGCGCTGCTCCAGACGATCCTGCCAACCCCAGCGCTCCACCGGATCGCTGATGACCACGCCATGCGCTCGCACCGCGGTCGGCGCCTCAGGGAGCCTCGATGACAACCGGTGGTCCGGATGGGCTTGCCACACGGCCATGCGGAGCATCCCGAGACACAACCATAAGACCAAGAGCGATCCATGGCGCATGACCCATGACCGGCGATTCAGCAACACGAAAGATCCGGCCAGCAATCCGACAACCGCAACAAGACCGAGAGGACAGGGGCGGAAGAGCTGAAGCGCAATGCCAAGGATGAAGACGATGGTGACAGGAACAAGCGGGGCGCTCATCGTGTTGGAGTGTCCAGAAGTGCAGGGAGTTACTGACGCGGAGTCTTGAGACTCAGAATGACGTGCTGCAAAATCGCTTGGTAATCTTTCGGCGAGATATCTACGAAACGCGCCCCCATCTCAACGCCGCGATGGCGATGGCCCTTGCCGATGATCTCGTAGGGCTCGCACCACACGACCTGGGCGGTAAACGTCACCGGCTGCTCCTGCTCGGGTAATTTCATGGCCACCTGCAACTGGGTCCCCGGTGGGGCTTCTTTCTCCGTCACCAGGCAGAGGCCGCCGCCGCTGAGATTTTTCGACACCGCTTTGCGGGCCGGCGCGCCGGGCACCTCGGTGACGCTGATCTCCAGCCGCGTATCCAACCGGACAAACTTCCGCCGCTCTTGCATGGCTTACCTCAAGGCGATATCAGATATCATCGGCGTCAGACTGATGATATCTGATATCAACCGTCTGATCAATCTGGCCTTGCTCATAGAGGGTAAAGCGGATCTCGCGCAGGAAGCGCGAGGGTTGCAGCAGGAGCTGGCTGTTGCCGCGCGGGGAGAGATCGATGAGCGGATGCGTGATGTACAGCTCATCTTTGGCACGGGTCGTGGCCACGTAAAAAATCCGCCGCTCTTCCTCTTCCCCGCGCTCTTCGCGCAACGCCATCTCCGACGGAAAGCTGCCCTCGCACATCCGGATGACGAAGACCACGCGCCACTCCAATCCTTTGGCTTGATGCACCGAGCTGAGGATGAGCCGTTCGGTCTCGGCCGAACCCGGACCAACCTCTTGGCCGTACAGCTCGCCGAGCAACACCAGCTCCGAGAGCAGGCTGCGCAGGCTGCGATACGGCCGCGCAAAGACCGCAAGCTGCTGCAGATCTTCCAGCCTTGATTGAAACGCGTCGTACTTCGCGCGCAGATAATCCGCATAGCCGCTCTCCATGACCGCCCGGATCAGCTCCTGCGGCGAGACATCCTCGCGGGACGCCGAGAGCCGTCGCAGGTCGTGCTGAAATCGTTTGTAGTAGGCCTGGGCGGCCGGCGGCAGCGTGCGAGCCACCGCCTCGGTCAGCGCGGCATCGAATGGATTCACGGCGCTGGCAATCGCCTCCCAGAGCCGTGCGGCCGTCACATGGCCGACTCTCGGCAGCATGAGCCACAGCCGCCGCCAGGCGATCTCATCATGCGGATTGTCGAGCACCTTCAGATACGCCACCACATCTTTAATGTGCGCTTGCTCGAAAAACCGCACCCCGGAGCGCACGTCGTAGGGGATGTTGCGCTTGATCAGCTCGGCCTGCAGCATCGAGGAGTGCGCGTGCGCCCGGTAGAGCACGGCCATCTCCTCCAAGGGAATGCCGTCGTCGCGCAATTGTAAAATCCGCTCGGCGACAAACGCCGCTTCCTGATACATGTCGTTCGCGGGGACCACGACCGGCAGGCGGCCCCGGTCGCGCTGCGCGACCAAGGTCTTGCGGTGCTGGTGCTGGTTATGCAGGATGCTCGCGTTGGTGAACTCGAGGATTTCCGGGGTGGAGCGGTAGTTGGTTTCCAGCTTGAAGATCTCCGTGCCGGGGTTGCGTTCGGGAAACTTGAGGATGTTGTCATAGTTGGCCCCGCGGAACTGGTAAATACTCTGCGCATCGTCTCCGACGACCATGAGATTGCGGCCATTGCGCTGGGCCAGACGTTCGACGATCTGCGCTTGGACCACATTCGTATCTTGATACTCATCGACGAGGATGTGGCGAAACTGCCGACTCAGCCGCTCCGCCATCTCAGGCTTGGTCTCCAGCAGCTTCAGCCAAAACTTTAGCAGATCGTCGTAATCCAGCGCATTCGTCGACCGCTTCTTCGCCTCATAGCGCGCGGCCACCTGCTCAAGCTCCGGCGCCCACAGGCCAAAATGCGGCGCGCGGGCCTCGATGACAGCCGCCAGAGGTTTCTGCAGGTTGAACGCCATGCTGATCAGATCCCCGATGAGCGACGGCGCTGGAAACCGTTTCTCTTCAACCTTCACCTTGGCCTCGGTGATGCAGACTTTGATCAAGTCCCGCTGATCTTCCTCATCCAGAATGGAATAGTTCGGCTGCAGCCCCACCAGCGTCCCGTGCTGGCGCAGCAGCCGATTGCCGATGGCGTGGAATGTCCCACCCCACAGGCCGCTGGCGTCGCCGCCGGTCAATTGTTCGACGCGGCTGAGCATTTCCCGCGCGGCCTTATTGGTAAAGGTGGCCAAGAGGATCTGGCTGGGGTGGATTCCCTTGGCGATGAGGAAGGCCACCCGATAGGTGATCGTGCGGGTCTTGCCCGAGCCGGCGCCCGCGATGACGAGCTTCGGCCCCTCGCCGCAGGTCACCGCGGCGCGCTGGGCGTTGTTGAGATCCTGCTCCAAGTCGAGGTGAAACTTGAGGCTCGCTGAAGAAGAAATCGTGAAGGTCCGCGTCATCAGTAGCGAGACGTCTCACTCATGGCTGACGTAGCACATCGTGTGTGCCCACGCGACGCAAAAGGACGCCCTCGAGAACGAATTGAAACGTGATGCGATAGCTTTGTGTCACACGGAGTTCCCAGATATCACGAACCCCTTCCATTTTCTTCGTCTGGAGCGATGGATGACGCGGATTGTCGACGAAGCGTTCGAGGACATCGGGGAGTCGTGCTTGAATCTCGCGTGGAAGGCGTTTGAAATCTTTCTTGAAGCGTTCCGTGCGAAAGACCTGCATCACCGATGCAGATCAGTCATGAGGTCCTTGACGCTCTTAAAACCTTTCACGCGGCCTTTGCGGACGTCCTCCTCGGCTTCTCGCTCGCCCGCCTGCCACTCCTTCGACCAAAAGTACGCTTGGGAGGGATCGATCAATTTGGCCGGTTTCATGAGCACGCCGTCCTTCGTCTCTTCCAAGCGAACAAAATCGCCGATCTGGACGTGAAACCGGCTGATCAGCCACATCGGCAGTGTAATATTCTTATTCTTCTGGACCTTCACAATCGCCCGCGCCATGGCCTATCTCCTGTATTTCTATCTACTAGAAAATCTATCATATAACGGTTCAACCGTCAATGGATGTTAGCGCGGTGGAGGAGGTTTACTCACTCACGGAGGAACTCATCCATGAGGATGGTCGCGTCGCGGTCGAGAATTTGGCGGGCGGTGGGTGCGAGTTTGTAGCGTTTGCCGTCGAAGATGAGAATGCCTTGGTCAACGAGCTCGGTCATCTGCGTTTCTTCGAAGGCGTCATGAAGAAAGAGCATCTCCTTGAGCCCATCGAAGGACGCTCCCTGCGGATGGTCGCGGAAGAAAAACGTGATGACCTCGCGCGTTTGTGCATCGTTCGCGGCCGACGCGAGACGGCTGCGAAGTTCTGGGTTCATGGCTTCGAACAAACCTTACCTGATGAGCGGGCGCGCTGTCAATCCTTTGAACCGCTCGAGGGGCCTTTGAGCGCCTCTTGAAACGCCCGCACCGCCTTGCCCAACCCCCGGGCCACCTCGGGCAGCCGCTTCGGGCCGATGACGAGCAGCGCGATCGCAAAAATCACGAGCAGCTCAGATAATCCCAAATTACCCATCAACGCTCACGTAGTCGCGAAGCGCCTCAAACGTTTTCGGGCCGATCCCTGGCACCTCGCGCAACCCCTCCGCCGTTGCAAACGGCCCGGCCGATTGGCGGTACGCGATGATGCGCGAGGCCAGCGCAGGCCCGACACCAGGCAACCGCTCTAATTCTGCACCACTCGCCGCATTGATGTCAATCCGCCGTGCGCGCGAAAGCGCAAGGTCCCATGACGCCGCCGGCACAGGCGCCATCGCAGCGCCCGGCCGCGCGGGAGGCGCTATCCTCAGCCACGCGACCAGGCTCAGCCATGCGGTGGCCGCAAGACCGACCACACCCAGCGTGAAGGAGACCCGTTCAGAGGACAATATTCACCAAGCGTTTCGGGATGATGATGAATTGCTTCACGGGTTGGCCGTCGACGAATTTTTTGACCTGGTCATTGGCCAGGGCCGCGGCCTTCACGGCCTCCTCGCTGGCATCGGAGGCGACCGTGATGCGCCCGCGCACCTTGCCGTTGACCTGCACGACCAGCGTGACTTCGGCCGTCTGCAGGGCGGCCGCATTAAACGATGGCCACGGTTCATACGCCAGGCTCTTCGCATGGCCCAGCCGTCCCTCGACTGCGCTCGGGACTCCTCGGCTTTCGCCGAGTCGCTGCCAGAGCTCCTCGCATAGATGCGGGGCAAAGGGTGAGAGCAACAAGACCAGCGTCTCAAATGCCTGACGGATGGCTCGGGGTTCGGGGCTCGGGGCTCGGGGCCGCTCGAGCGCGTCAGCAATGAGGTTTGAAAAAACCATCATGGACGAAATCGCGGTATTGAACCGCAACTGCTCGATATCCTCTGTGACGTGTTTGATCGTCTCGTGGCGTTTTCGCTCAAATTCTTTATCCTGCGTGGATGGGCGTTCACCCTGAGCCCTGAGCCCTGAGCCCTGAGCAATCATGTCGCCGAGGCGCCACACACGATTCAGGAACCGGTCAATGCCCTCGATGCTGCGCGTGCTCCAGGGCTTGACCGCTTCCAGCGGCCCCAGGAACATCTCGTAGAGCCGAAACGCATCCGCCCCGTGGGCGGCAATGACCTCATCGGGGTTGACGACATTGCCGCGCGATTTGGACATTTTCTCGTTGTCCTCGCCGAGGATCAATCCCTGATTCACCAACCGCTGAAACGGCTCCGACGTGGAAACGAGTGCGAGATCGTACAGCGCCTTGTGCCAAAACCGCGCGTAGAGCAAATGCAGCACCGCATGCTCGGCCCCCCCGATGTAGAGATCCACCGGCATCCAAGACTGCTCCTTCGATGGATCCCACGCGCGTTGAGCGTTGCGCGGATCCAGGTAACGCAGGTAGTACCAGCATGAGCCGGCCCACTGCGGCATCGTGTTGGTTTCGCGCTGAGCCGGGCCGCGACAGGTAGGGCACGTGGTGGTCACCCACGCCTTGGTTTTCGCCAGCGGCGGTTCCCCAGTCCCCGTCGGTTTGAAATCATCGATCGGGGGCAACGTCAGCGGCAGCGCCGACTCCGGCAGAGCCACCGTGCCATCCTTCGGGCAGTGCACGATCGGGATCGGCTCACCCCAGTACCGCTGTCGAGAAAACAGCCAGTCGCGCAGTTTGTAGTTTGTCGCCTTCAGCCCCGAGCCTTGAGCCTTGAGCCAGTCAGTAATTTTTCCCTTGGCGTCTTCGCTCGGCAATCCGGTAAATGGCCCGGAGTCATGCATGCGGCCCGGCTCGGTGTACGCCTGGGTCAAGCCGACAAGCTCAAGCGCATGATCCTCCGGCATGATCACGATGCGGACATCCAAGCCGTGTGTGAGCGCAAACTCCAAATCGCGCTGATCATGGGCCGGCACGGCCATGATGGCTCCGGTGCCGTAGCTGGCCAGCACGTAATCCGCGATCCAGATGGGAATGTGTTCTTGATTGACCGGATTAACGGCATACGCGCCGGTGAACACCCCGGTTTTCTCTTTGGCCAGTTCGGAGCGTTCCAGTTCGCTTTTGCGCGACGCTTCCAGTCGATATTGCTCAACCGTGACACGACGGTTCTCCGCCGTGATGGCCAAGACCGCAGGGTGCTCCGGTGAGAGCACGAGGTAGGTGGCGCCAAAGAGCGTATCTGGACGCGTCGTGTAAATCTTGCACTCGACGGCGCCGTGGCGCCGCCGCAGCCGCGTTCCATCCATCAACGCGTCTGGAATGGGTGGCCCCTTGGTGTCTAACGCAAACCAGACCTCAGCGCCGATACTCTTGCCGATCCAATAGCGCTGCTGATCTTTGATATGCTCCGGCCAATCCAACGCGTCTAAGTCGGCGAGCAGCCGCTCGGCATACGCGGTGATTTTGAGCATCCACTGGCGCATCGGCTTGCGCTCGACGGGGTGGCCCTTGCGCTCGCACGTGCCGTCGACGACTTCTTCATTGGCGAGCACCGTGCCGCAGGATGGACACCACCACACCGGAGCCTCCGCCATGTAGGCCAAGCCGCGCTCGTACAATTTCAGAAAGATCCACTGGGTCCATCTCACATAGCCAGGATCGGTGGTATTGATCTCGCGATCCCAATCGTAGGAAAATCCCAGCCGCGTGATTTGCGCTTTGAAGGTCGCGATGTTCTTGCGAGTGGTCTCCGCCGGATGGGTCCCGGTTTCGATCGCGTATTGCTCGGCAGGCAGGCCGAACGCATCCCAGCCCATCGGGTGCAGCACGTTGAAGCCGCGCATCCGTTTGTAGCGAGCGACGATATCCGTCGCCGTGTAGCCTTCGGGGTGCCCCACGTGCAAGCCGGCCCCTGAGGGATAGGGAAACATATCGAGCACGTAGTATTTCGGCTTGGTGCCTCCCTCGGTCACGCGGAAGGTCTTCTGGTCTTCCCAGACGCGCTGCCATTTTGGCTCAATCTCGTGGAACGGATATTTCTCAGCCATGTCTGTGAAAAGAGGTCAGACCCCTTTTTGAAATGGGGTCTGACCCCTTTTAGCGGTCGCCAAGGTTAGGATGCAGCGCGTTGAGGGCGACCCACTGCATGAGGGCTTCGCGGTCCTTCGGATCGATCGTCACGAATTTAATGCCGTTTTCAATCGCGGATTCATCTTCGCCCACCACCGCGCCATCGATGGACTTGCTCCAGACGACTTCGCCGGTAAAGACGATGGGCTGCGCGCGATCCGGCAAGGCGAGCTCCACCCCGATGAGCTCTCCGCTGGCCAGCGGCCCTTCCGTCAGGAGCCGGATGCCTGAGACGCCGATATCACGGGTGAGCGCTCGGATGATCTCTTCGCGGCTCGAAAACCGCACGATCGCATTCAGCCGCGATCGGATCCGCACCAATTGCCAGCGCTCGGTCGTCATCACCCTTCAAGCGGCAGCGCGTTGAGCCGGACGTATTGCTGAATCATGGACAACTGCTTGGGATCGATCATGACGAATTTCACCACAATCAGATGCGCAGCGGTTTCGCTTCCAGTCGTTTCGGGGGCCGCCGTGCACCGCGTGACTTCCCCGGTAAAGGAAATCGCTTCGGCGCGATCCGGCAAGGAGAGTTCGGCCTTCACCTGCTCTCCCAACTCAAGGGGCGCATCGGCCAAGAAGCTTAAACCTTCGCCTCCGACATCGCGGGTGAGCGCGCGCGATGTGGTTTTGGCCTTGATCGCCGTATAGACGACGTTCAATCGCACCAGCGTTCGGGCAAACGCGCGCGGATCAATCGCCATGAACGCACTCGGTTACGGGGACCGGTGGGTCTGAACGTAGTTCACGACCTCAGGCGAGGCCGCAAGCTCTTCCACCATGTCGCGGGCGAGGCCGTCCGCCACGCGCTCCAAATACCTGGTCTTCAAGCCGGTGATGGGCGCCATCACCACCGATTTATAGCCGGTGGGCCCTTTCGACAATCCCGCCTGACGGCTGCTCGTCTTTTTTCCTCTCCACAGGACGGTGCCGGTGGCCGCATCCACGAGCTCAAGCTCAAGCCCTGCCGCCACCCAGGATTGGAGCAGCAGGTAATGCTTGCCCCATTCGGTCACGGCGCCCCGCAGCACGGCGTCAGCCCCAAGGGCTTGCCTCAAGTCGGCCAGCGAGATGCCGTCGTGGGCGGCGAGTGCGGCGTCAACGTGCTGCAATTCCACAGCCTCGAATACCCCGTCCTGCAGATTGACCGCCAGATCATAGCGCAACGTCTTCGCTCCCTTGCCGAATGACGGTTTCGCGGCTGCCAGCGGCAGCACCGCGATGCGCGGGGCGGTGGAGGCGCGAGCACGGGGCGCCGCCGCCATCGGAGGATTCGGAAGACCCTTCAACGCGACGCGCGCCGCCTCAGCCGCCACGCGGAGAAATTTGACGTCGGCGCGCCGGCTTCTGATTTGATCTTGCACAAAGTCCACCACCTGGCCTTTCTGCATCAGCGCCCCGCCTCGATCAGCCTCCTGAACCCGCGTGCGCCACAGCACATCGCCTGAGGCAGTCTCCACCATGCGTAAGGAAGCCGCAAGGCTGGTTTCGGTATACACAGGCGAGGCGATGTGCGCAATGTGGCTGATCTCGCCGTGCACCACGGCATCAACGCCCAAGGCATCGCCGAGCGCTTGCGGTGTGGCGGCGCGCCACACCCCCTCATCGAGGGGCCCGAACGCTGCCGCCAGTTTCGCATCCACGTCGGCCGGCGGCATATCCTCATAGCCGTAGGGGGCGAAGGCGTTGTACAACCGCTGGCGGAACAGATCGCGCCCCAGCAGATGCTCCGCCGGGATGGGTTGCCCGACGGCCAGGTCGTACGGATACGTGATCACCATGGGCAGGATGGCCACGCGCCGCGGCGGATGCTCCAGGAATCCGCTGCGCACGTACGCCTTGATCCCTCCGCAGCCGGTCAGGCCAAGGAGCAGCAGGCTGACGGCGATGCGCTGGTTACGCGACTGACGCCGAGGGCGCGGATTTGGTCGCATCGTCATAAAACCGGATGGAGGCGGCCGTAAAGACGAAGGTAAAGTACAAACTCCAGATGATCAAGGGCAGCACCCCCGCGAGGATCAGCAGCACGCCGCCGACACCGCCCAGCACGCCGCCAAAAATCACGATGGCGCGGCAGACAATGCTGGCACCCGCATTGATCACTCCCAGCAGCGCGACTAATCCCATGGTTCTCCACCAGCGCTTGCGCGTTGCGCGGAAGCTCGCCTTCAGCGCCGCGATCGGGCCGAGCCCGTCGCCGACGATCGCGATCCACCAAAACACCAGGCGGACCCCCAGCCACACCAGCGCAACGCTCGCCACGAGCAGTGCCGCCACGCTGAGTGCGACGAGCACGCCCCGGCCGGCGGCCGCGCTCACCATCACCAACGCGATGACCGCGGCAAAGGCGATGACGCTGACCGCAAGCCCCAATCCCAGCGCGCCCAAGAGGGGGCCGAAGTGCCGTGAGCCTGCCGCGCGAAAGTCCCGAAGATGCGCATGCGGCGTTCTGACGAGTTGGGCCGCGTAGCCGAGCTGCCCGCCGGTCAGCCAGGTCGTCGCCAGGACATACACGATGGCGAGCCCCAGCAGCACGGGCCACGCGCGGAAAAACCAGGCGTTGATGATGCGCTCGCGCTCAGTGTTGCGCGCTTCGACCATCTGCGCGTCAGCCTGCGCGGTCACCGCGGGTGCCGGAGTGTCGGCGTCCTCAAAGAGCGCCTGCGGTGGACTGGTCACCAGCAGGCTGGCAAGGCTGATGACCCCGATCACGAGCCAGCCGGCCGCATACAGGCCGATGCCTAGCCAACTGCGGTTCGCCGAGCGAAAGCCCGTCACGACCGACGTGCCGATGCGCGCTGCCATCTGCCCTCCTTGTGGTTAATGAAAGGAGTATAGCACAAGAGGAACAGCCCGAGGGCTGCCAAATCCATGGCGAGGATGTACCAGGGCCATGGGCCGAAAGCGTCCAACAGGCTCGGATGCATCGGCTTATGCGAAAGATATCCGTAGTTCGTGCCCCAGAGCCAGTTGACGATCCCCGCGAGCGCGACATAGCCATTGGTGATGAGCCATACTCGCCAGACCGATCCGCCGCTGGGCGCGACGCGGCCGCTCGCCGCCAGATACACGACGCCGATGACGACGCCGCCGTGGGTGGCGAAAAATTTGATCCACCAATAATCGGGAAAGCCCCATGGCAGATCCGGTGTGAGCAGCGCTTGCGTGCTGCCGGCCAATCCCCAAAAGTAGGCCAGCTCGCACGCCCATGGCTGCACGCTCCACAGGGACCAAATCGTCAGGAAAGCGGCCAAGTCGCACAGTTGCAGCGGCACGCGCACGTGCCCGTGGGCCGCCGCCCACGCTAGGCTTCCGGCCTCATTCGCCAAGAGCAGCAGCGCGCACGCGCGGCGCAGCGGCAGATCCTGCTGCCTGCGCAGCGACGGTGCTACGATGATGAGGGCGGCGATGGCTGCCAGGACGAGGCCGAGCGCCGTGAGATGATCCGCCCCCCACAGCGCAAACGGGTGAACATGCCTCATGCGCGACCACGTGGCCGAGGGGCCGAGGGGCCGAGGGATCTAGCGAGCCGTCTGACGGTTGTAAGATTCTTGATATCATCTGCTGCAGTGGCTTTTGGTGTTTCAAGGATGAAGGGGACGTCCTGAAGTCTTGGATGATTGACAATGCGGCGGAAGGCTGGCAGGCCGATATGGCCTTTGCCGATGTGCCAATGGCGATCCACCCGCGAGCCGAACGGCACCTTCGAGTCATTGAGATGAATCAGCTTGAGATGTTCCATCCCGACGGCGCGTTGAAAGGCTGCGATCGTGTCTTCCAGCCCTTCGGGCGTATGAATCGCATAGCCGGATGCAAACAGATGGGCGGTATCAAGGCAAATGCCCACACGCGCTTGCTCCTTCACGCCGGCGCGGATCGCCGCCAACTGCTCAACGGTGTAGCCGAGCCCTTGGCCTGAGCCGGCGGTGTTCTCGAGTAAAATGATGACCTTTCCATCGGACGATGCCAGCGTCTTGTTGATGGCCGCGGCAACGCGCGCGATGCCTTCGGTTTCCCCTTCTCCTCGATGGCTACCGACATGGGTCACCAAGTACGTCGCGCCAAGCGCGACCGCTCGCGCGTACTCTTGACCGTAATGTTCGACAAACCATGTCCACTTAGCCGGCTCAGGCGAGGCCAAATTAATAATGTAGGGCGCGTGGATGGCGAGCGGCTCGATCCCTAAGGCGAGCCGCTGGCGGGTAAAGTCTGCGGCGACCTGGGGAAGAATCGGCGGGGCCTTGCCGCCGCGCGGGCTGCGGCTGAAGATTTGGATCGTAGTGCAGCCGGTCGTCCCGGCCCACGCCAGCGCCTTGTGGAGCCCCCCTGCAATCGGCACGTGCACCCCTAGCCGCATAGTTTCTGATGATACCATACTGAGCCGGGACAACGCGATGAGATTGACACCGTCGAGTAAGCTACGGTATAGTGACCGTCACGCGGGGCAGTAGCTCAGCTGGGAGAGCGCCACAATGGCATTGTGGAGGTCACGGGTTCGATCCCCGTCTGCTCCACGCATTTCTCGCGATAACACTATGAAACTTTTTCGATATTTGCTGATCATCGGAATCTGTGGGTTAACTGGGCTACGCAGCGCCGCCAGCGAAGCCGCCCACGTCAATGTCATCGAGCTGGATAATCAGATCATCAGCCCGGTCACACAGCAATATATTGTCGATGCGATTGAGCGCTCCGAGTCTGACGGCGCGGTCTGCCTCGTGATCAAGCTCGATACGCCGGGCGGCTTGCTGGAATCGACCCGCGCGATCGTCAAGCGCATGATGAACGCCAAAGTGCCGATTGCGGTTTACGTGGCCCCCTCAGGCTCCCGGGCCGGTTCGGCCGGTGTCTTCATCACGCTCGCCGCGCACGTGGCGGCGATGGCGCCCTCGACGAACATTGGCGCGGCCCATCCGGTGGTCATGGGCGAGGGCGGACCGATTAAACGATTAGTGAAGCGAGCCACTGGCGAAAAAGAGAAAGAAAAAGAAGAAGTGGAAGAAACCGAGACCGATCCCATGACCGAGAAAATCATCAACGACACGGTAGCCTGGGTCACCACCATCGCGAAGACTCGCGGACGCAACGAGGAGTGGGCCAAAAAAGCCGTGACGCACAGCTTTTCGATCACGGAAACTGAGGCGCTCAAGGAACACGTCATCGATCTGATTGCGATCGATGTCCCGGAGTTGCTGAAAAAAATCGAAGGACGAAAAATTGAGCTCGCCGGTACCCCGGTTGAGCTGCATACGGTGCCGGCCGATGTGGTGACGGTGCCGATGTCCAAGCGCCAGGAATTTTTGGCCGTCATCACCAATCCCAACATCGCCTATCTGCTCATGCTCGCCGGCCTGCTTGGCTTGTTCGTGGAGTTCACGCATCCTGGCGTTGGTTTTCCCGGCATTGCCGGATTGATCTGTCTGCTGTTAGCGCTTTATGCGTTTCAAGCGCTGCCGATCAATTATGCCGCCGTCGCCCTGATTCTGCTGGGCGTCGGACTCTTGATCGCCGAAATCAAAATCATCAGCCATGGCCTGCTGGCCGTCGGAGGCATCATCGCGCTGACCCTGGGCAGCCTCATGCTCTTTGAATCTCCGGACCCGACGCTGCGCGTGTCCTGGAACGTCATTGTGCCGACGGTCGCCACGCTAGCCGGCATCATCCTCTTCGTCGTGACACGCGCACTCAGCGCCCAGCGCCGGCGCGTCACGACAGGCGTCCAGGGACTGATCGGATCCATCGGGGTGGCGAGGACGGCGCTAAAACCTGACGGCACCGTGTTTGTCCACGGAGAGCTGTGGAGCGCTGTGAGCAGCAAGACGGTGCCTGAAGGCGCGCGCGTGCGGATCAAGAAGATCGAAGGGCTTCAATTGTTCGTTGAGCCGGTTCACGCCGTCAACGGCGGGGCCAAGCCAGGAGGGGCATAATGGTGGGCTATGGGCTGTTTCCAGTCGTCATCTTACTGGTCTTCTGGGTGATGAACTGCATCAAAATCTTGAATGAATACGAGCGCGGCGTCGTGTTTCGCTTGGGACGCATGCTCTCGCAACCGCTCGGACCGGGGCTGATTTTCATTCTGTTTCCGATCGACCGGATGGTGCGCATCAGCTTGCGCACGGTCACCCTGGATGTGCCGCCGCAAGATGTGATCACGAAAGATAACGTGTCGATTAAGGTCAACGCGGTGATCTACTTCCGCGTGATCGATCCGAACAAGGCCATTGTGGAAGTGGAAGACTACCTCTTCGCCACCTCCCAGATGGCCCAGACCACCCTGCGCAGCGTGCTGGGACAAGTTGAATTGGATGAACTGCTCGCCCAGCGCGACAAACTCAACCAGCAGCTCCAAGCGCTCATCGATCGGCACACCGACCCGTGGGGGGTTAAAGTGTCAGCCGTCGAAACCAAACAGGTCGACCTGCCGGAAGAGATCCGGCGCGCGATGGCCAGGCAGGCCGAGGCCGAGCGGGTGCGGCGGGCGAAGATCATCGGGGCGGACGCGGAATTTCAGGCGGCCCAGAAGCTGGTGGATGCCGCGGCCTTAATGAGCGAGCAGCCCATGTCGCTGCAGATGCGCTACCTGCAAACACTGGCCGAAATCGCCACGTCGGACAAAAACTCCACGACGATCTTTCCGATTCCGATTGATCTGATCAAGCCCTTCCTCGAAAAGAAGTGAACCGACAAGGCGATATCAGATATGAAATGGCGTTTTGATATCTGATATGGATTGCCTGTTTCATATCAGATATGAAATGGCTATTTCATATCTGATATCGAACTTCAGGCCGGGGTGGTGGAACTGGTATACACGCGGGTCTCAAAAACCCGTGGTCGCAAGGCCATGAGGGTTCGACTCCCTCCTCCGGCACTCTGATATCGCCTGGAACAGATGCCAAAGCGGCTGTTGTTGATCGACGATAACGCGGATAACCGGCTGGCGTTTGCGGTCCGGCTCAAAAACCATGGCTTTGACGTGGCTGTGGCCGGCTCCGGAGGCGAGGGGCTGCGCTTGGCGGAGGCGCAGTCTCATGATTTGATCCTCATCGACCAGCGGATGCCGGATCAGAAAGGCACCGAGGTCTATGCCGCGCTTCGGTCGCGGCCGAGCACCGCCACGGTCCCCATCATCATCTTCACCGCGGATTTTCCGCCGGAGCATTGGCAGCCGATCGCGCCGGATGATCCGCGAGGCCACATCATGGGAAAACCCGGAACGCACGTGATGCTCTTGCGGCGGGTCGAGGAAGCGCTGGGGACGGCGGGTTAAGAAGCGTGCGGCAGCGGTTGGGCGGAGAAGACGCCGATCCGTCGAAAGCGCTCGTAGCGGCGCGCGAGCAGCGCGGCCACCGGCAGCCCATCCGTCAGGCGCAAGAATCGCTGTATCGACGTCTTGATCTGGCGCGCCACCGCCGCGGGATCTTGATGGGCGCCGCCGAGCGGCTCGTCAAGCACTTCATCAGCAATCCCCACGCGCAATAAATCATCCGAGGTGAGCTTGAGGGCGGCGGCGGCCTCAGGTGCCCGCGCGCGATCCCGCCACAAAATGGCCGCGCACCCCTCCGGCGAGATCACCGAGTAGTACGCGTGCTGCAGCATGGCCATCCAATCCCCCACGCCGATGCCAAGCGCGCCGCCTGAGCCGCCCTCGCCGATGACGCAGATGTACATCGGAATCTTTAAGCCGGCCATCTCGCGCATGTTGAAGGCGATGGAGTGGGCCTGGCCGCGCTCCTCCGCTCCGATCCCTGGATAAGCCCCCGGCGTATCAATGAAGATGAACACCGGCCAGTGGAATTTCTCCCCGAGCCGCATCAGGCGCAGCGCCTTGCGGTAGCCTTCCGGATGGGCCGAGCCGAAATTGCGCATCAAATTTTCCTTCGTGTCCCGGCCTTTTTGATGGCCGATGACCACGCAGGAGCGCCCGTCAAATGTTCCCACGCCGCCGACCATGGCGCGATCATCGCTGAAGAGCCGATCGCCGTGCAGCTGCACGAAGTCCGTCAGCAGCAGCGGCAGATAATCCAGGGTGTAGGGCCGCTGGGGATGCCGGGCCAACTGCACGCGCTGCCAGGGGGTGAGATTGGCGTAGACGGCGCGCTTGAGCTGCTCAAGCTGCGCTTGGAGAGACGCCGCGAGCTCGGCGTTTCGCTCGCGATCCGGCGCTGATTGGAGCTCGCTGAGGCGGCGCTCTAGCTCGGCGATAGGCTTTTCGAAATCGTACCGATAGCCGTTCAACCCGCCGCTGGTCGCTGCCGCCCGCTTGGGGAGCGGAGACGATCGCTTGGGGGCGGATCGTCGTTCAGAGGCGCGTTCCGAAGGCGTGGTGGCCATCCCCGCTCAATCGACAATCGTCACATCGGTGCCAACCGGCACGATCCCGAAGAGCTCCTCGACGTCATGATTGGCCATCCGCACGCAGCCGGCGGTCACCTGCTTGCCCAGCGCCGCCGGATCGACCGAGCCGTGGATGCCGTAGCCTTGCTTATTCAGCCCCAGCCACCGCGTGCCAAGGATATTTTCCGGGCTCTCCGGGGGCACCACCGCCCCCTGCTTATACCAGACGGGATTCGGAATCTTTGTCACGATCTTAAACGCGCCCACCGGTGTGGAGTTGTCCTTGCCGGTGGCGATCACATAGCTCTTGACGAAGCGGTCCTCTTCTGTCAGCAGCAGCTCATTCTGGGATTTGTCGACGACAATGCTGAATTTGCCTTTCGGCACTTTCAATTTCTGCCGCGGGCGGATCACATCGCTCTTGAGATTATTCGCCTTGCGCAACAATTCCACCGTCGTGCTGTTCGCGGCGGCGATTTTTCCGAGCGAGTCGCCGGGCTGCACCTCATACTCCCGATCCAAATCGGTCAGGGTGGGAGAAAACAGCAGCGAAACATTCACATGGCCCAAGCGGCTCTGGGTCGCCGACATCAGGCGCGAATTCGGAAATTGCTCCACCAGCCGCTGGTAGGTCGCGCGGGCTTCCACCCATTGCTGCTGGGCTTCGTACACCTGCCCCAATCCCAGCAGGGCTTGATCCGTCCACGGCGCATCGGGGTAGGTGGCAATGAGCTCCTCGAAATTTTTCTGCGCCTCAGGCCACTGCCCGGCTTGCTGCGCGTGCAGGCCCCGCGCTAAAAGGCGCTTGGGCTTGCCGCCAAACCATCCCTGCTGGCCGGCGACCATGAGCAGCCCGATCACTGCCAGAGCGACTCCCGCTGCGACAACCGCCACCACGATTCGACGACGCATCATCCTTAGCTCCCTCTCCGATCACCGCAAGACCATCGCGGTCGCAATGCCCAGCCCCGCCCCGGCCAAGACTTCGAGGGGCGTATGGCCGAGCAGCTCCTTCAACCGTTGTTCCTGAATCCGCCGCTTAAAATACATATCTTCCATCATCTTATTCAGGACTTGGGCTTGCCGTCCACTCCACCGGCGAACCCCTTGGGCATCGAAGAGCGTAATGACCGTGAAGGCCGCCGCAGCCGCGAAGAGGGGGGAATCAAATCCTTGGAGGAACCCGATGGAGGTGGACAGCGCGCATACCCCGGCGGCATGGGTGCTGGGCATGCCCCCGGTGCCGATGAGCCAGCGAAAATCAAACCGCTTCAGGCGAATGACTCCGAGCGCCATCTTGATCGCTTGCGAAATCACGCACGCGAGCAGCCACGAGCAAAACGCCTGATTCGCCCCCCAGGCGTTCAAGATGGCCAGCATGCGAACGCGTTACTGCGCTTGCGGCTCCAGCACGTGCACATGCCGTCGCGGAGTGTCTCCAATCATCGTCGAGGCGCCATCCCGCACGAGGTAGCCGCGATTGCCTATGGCCAGCCGCTGCCGGTCGGCTTCTCGCTCGGCTTGCATGCGCATCCGCCAAGCCGCAAACCGCTGCTCCCAGATCTTGTGCTTGACGTCGCGGATGGCCAGCCGAAGCGCTCGGAGATCGGAGAGCTTCGCTTCCAACTGCTGCTTTTGCGCGCTGACGGCATTCAGGTCGTTCGTGAGGGCGACGTTCTTTGAGAGCAGCGCATCCTGCTCCTGTTTGAGGGACGCCAATTCCACAGCGGCGCGTGTGAGGCGCTGCTGTGCCAGTTCCAGCTCATGACGGTAGCCGGCGAGATCGCCGGCTTGCCCTTCAATCGTCTGCGCGGCCTTGGTCAACGCCTCGTTGAGCTGCGCGCGTTCGGCTTCCAGCTCCTGTAGCTGTTTCGCAATCTCCTGATTCGCCTTGGCCAGGCGCCGCCGGTCGCCTTCAACAGACCAGGCGTGCCATAAACTGCTGAGGGCGAGCAGCGCTAATCCGATGACCAATAGACGACTTGCCGTAGATGTCATGGGGAATCTCCTTGACCGTCGGAAGGCAATTGTGTTAGCGTTTAGTATACTCCGGACGTCGCAAAAGACAAGCGCTTTTTCAACCTCGCCGCGCCGCTTCCAGCTCCGCCCTTCCTCGCATTCACCGGACCATTGAACCCCATGGAGGCATCATGCTCGCGCGCACCACATCGTATACGACACTGGGCTTGCACGCCGTTGCGGTCGACGTGGAGGTCGATGCCGCGCGCGGGCTGCCCACTTTCTCCATCATCGGTTTGCCGGATCAGGCGGTGAAAGAAGCCAAAGAGCGCATCCGCGCGGCCATCCTCAATAGCCAATATCAGCTGCCCTCTTCAAGGCTCACCATCAACCTCGCCCCGGCGGATGTCAAAAAGGAGGGCGGCATTTTTGATTTGGCGATGGCCTTAGGGATGCTTGCGGCCACAGGGCAAGCCGATCCTCATCGGGTGGCCTCGCTGATGGCGATGGGAGAGCTCGCGTTGGATGGCAGCGTGCGCGCCGTGCCCGGAGTCTTGCCGATTGCGCTGGCACTGCGCCACAACCGACGGCCGTTGATGGTGCCGAGGGCCAATGCCCAAGAAGCCCGCCTCATCGGCGGCCTTCACGTCGTGCCGGTGGCGTCGCTGACCGAGGCGGTCGCCTGGCTCTCCGCGCCGAGTGCCGCTGCCCCAGCGCCTTCAGCGTCACGCCGAGCGCTCCGCGCGCCCGCACGCTATCCGGTCGATTTCGCCGATGTCCGCGGCCAGGCGCACGTCAAGCGCGCGTTGGAAGTCGCCGTGGCCGGCGGCCATCATGCGCTGCTGATCGGCCCGCCCGGCTCCGGCAAGACCATGCTCGCCCAGCGCATGGCCACCATCGAGCCGGACCTCTCGCTGGATGAGGCGTTGGAAGCCACCGCGATTCACAGCGTGGCGGGGTTGCTGCATGAGGCGCCGCTCATCGCGCAGCGGCCGTTCCGCGCGCCGCATCATACCACCTCGGCCGTGGCCCTGGTCGGCGGCGGGGCGACCCCCAAGCCCGGCGAAGTGTCGCTCGCGCACCATGGAGTCTTGTTTCTGGATGAGCTGCCGGAGTTCCATCGAGACGCCTTGGAGAGTTTGCGGCAGCCGCTCGAGGACGGCGTGATCAGCGTCGCGCGCGCGAAACGCTCAGTCACCTTTCCCGCGCGGTTTCTGCTCGTGGCCGCGATGAATCCGTGTCCGTGCGGCTACCTCACCGATCCCAGGCGGCGGTGCCGCTGCCCGTCCCACAAAGTGGCGCAGTACCTGGCGAAGATTTCCGGCCCGCTGCTGGATCGCATCGACCTGCACGTGGAAGTGCCGGCGGTGCGGTTTGAGACGCTCACGCATCCGGCCGACGGAGAATCATCGCAAGCGATCAAGGCGCGCGTGGTGGCCGCGAGGCGGCGAGCCCGGAAGCGCTTGAGACCGCTTGGCGTGGCCTGCAACGCGCAGCTGCGCCACCGCGACTTGGCGAACGCCTGCCCGCTCAGCCTGCAGGCTGCCGCGCTGCTGAAATCCGCGCTGCAGGAGCTGGGGGTCTCGGCCCGCTCCTACGGCAAGCTCCTTAAAATCGCCCGGACGATCGCGGATCTGGCCGCGTCGGAGGAGATTCTCCCTGAGCATCTGGCCGAAGCGATCCAGTATCGCAGCCTCGATCGTCAACTTTGGTAAGGAAACGGCCGTCCCCACTGGTGACAGTCACCGCCGGGGACAGACATCGAGTTGAGGACCGGATGCCACGAACTGCCCGATTCATTCAGGACAACGGGTACTACCACGTCATCTCTCGTTCCATCAATCAAACCCATATCTTCAGGGACCCTGAAGACTTCTCCCGCTTCCGCAAGCTGCAGCAGCAGGCGAAACGCGACTTTCCCCTCCGCCTGTTTCACTACGTGATCATGCACACGCACTTCCACTTCGTCCTTCAGGCGACAACCCAACACGCCCTCTCAGCGCACCTGGCCCAGCTCAAGTGGAGGTACACGATTTGGATGCGTAGGAAATATGGATGGAAAGGCCCGCTCTGGAGGGAACGATACAAAAGTTTGCCGATCGAAAGTGAGGAGTATCTTACCGCGTGCGGAACGTACGTGGAGTTCAACCCTATTCGGGCAGGCCTCTGCAAGGAACCGGCGGCTTACCCGCACAGTAGCTACCGGCATTACCATCTTGGGGTTCCCGACGAGCTGCTCGATCCCTATCTGCCGCCAGCACTCCCGCCCTCGCTGTCTGCCATCGACTATTCCTCCGAGACCGCGAGGTTCATCTTCAGCGCCGCCACGGCCATCGGAGGACCGGCCTATTTGTTCCAGCGCCGCCCAGCCAAAAATGCCTGTCCCCAAAAGTGACTGTCACCTTACTTACTACCTACCCTTACCTTACTGGAAAAGCCCCCGAAGCCGGAGCGCCACATTCACCAATGCAATCATGACCGGGACCTCGATGAGCGGCCCGATGACCGTGGCAAAGGCCGCCTCCGAGTTAATGCCAAAGACGGCAATGGCCACGGCGATGGCCAACTCGAAGTCGTGGCTGGCCGCGGTGAGTGCCACCGTCGCTGTCTGCGGATAGGCGCCCCGCAACGCCTTGGCCCCGAAGAAGGTGATCAGGAACATCGCCACGAAATAGAGCACCAAGGGCACGGCGATGCGAAACACGTCGGAGGGCAACTGGACGATCAGCCCACCCTTGAGGCTGAACATCACCACGATGGTGAACAAGAGCGCCGTCAACGTCAGCGGGCTGATGACAGGGATGAAGCGCCGCTCATACCACTCCACCCCGCGCAGTCGCAGTCCGATCACGCGGCTGGCCACACCGGCAAGGAACGGAACGCCCAGATAGATGAAGACCGTCTTGGCGATCTCGCCCATGCTGACATCAACTGCAGCCCCCTGGACACCCACGAGCGGCGGCAGCGCCGTGATGAACACCCAGGCGTAGACGCCGTAGAGCAACACCTGAAACACCGCGTTGAACGCCACCAGCCCCGCCGCTAAGTCCCGATCCCCTTCCGCCAGATCGTTCCAGACCAGCACCATGGCGATGCACCGCGCCAGGCCCACCAGGATCAGGCCGACCGCGTAGCCCGGCAGATCGCGCAAGAAGGCCACGGCCAGCGCAAACATCACGACGGGGCCGATCACCCAGTTCACGAGCAGCGAGAGCGCGAGAATCCGCCCATGCCGCAGCACGGTCCAGAACTTCTCATAGCGGACTTTCGCCAGCGGCGGGTACATCATGAGGATCAGGCCAACCGCGATGGGGATGTTGGTCGTCCCGACTTGGAAGCGGTTGAGCCACGCCTCAATGCCCGGAAAGACCCATCCAAGTCCAACGCCCACGGCCATCGCCAGAAAAATCCACACCGTCAACCAGCGATCCAACCACGACAGCCGCTTGGGGCACTTCGCGCTCATCAGTCCCACCCTCTCATCCGCCTATGCGGATATCGCAGGTGACAAAAAATCAGCGCCGGATCCCCTGCTTGCTCAACACGCGTCGATCCACCATGCACTGGTCCACATCGCCCAAGCACCCCCCCACGCAATTGGGATCCGTCTCAAGCTTGTCCAACTGACGCACCCACGCAGGAATTCTGAACTGCCTGACGGATTCTTTCTTCGTGTACGGTTTGATGTCCAAGATGGGGGTGCCATTCCATGCATCCAAACCTTCTACCCAAAGCCGTGAGCCTCGTCGTTTTAACAGCCTCACCACCGTCAAGCCAATCGGGTTAGGCCGGTGCGGCGTCCTCGTAGCCAGGAATCCAATCCTCGGTAGTTCCTTGAAGCCCTTGGGATGAATCTTCAGCTCAGGCTTCTTCGCCTGATGCAGCCAGAACAGAACAACGACGTGGGAGAACTGCTCGATGCCTTCGAGCCCTTGCGCCCAGCGTTTGTGAATCTGAAGTGCGTTGCCGCGCACCCTGCCGATTGGCTGAAGAACAACCTTTTGCCTCATGGTCAAAACGCCACAACCTTCTTCATTGGCGTCAGAAACTGTACCGCACTCTCACATACAGATTATCGTTATCTTCAAGCTGCCCGAACTCGGTCCAGTCATGCGTGCCGAAGAAGACGTTGGCCCCGATGGTGGCCTTCCACTGATCATTGACCTGCCACGTCAGCCGGGGGCGCAGGTGCGCGTCCTCGTCGGTCGGTGAGTACAAGACGAAGAAAGAGGCCTCAAGCGTCTGCATCCAGAACAGCTTGGTGATCCGACACGTCACAAGTTCTCGGAACTGATCACGCGGCACATCCCCGGGCAGGAAGCCGGCCGTGAACTGATCGAAGTCCAGCATCTGCTCGACGTAATATTGGAGCCCAATGCGAAGATCGTTTGGAAAATCGCGCTCATAGCCTGCGAGGTATTTCATCAAGGCATTTTCAATCAGGCGGTTCTTGCCGCTGCGATCCTCCAGCGAGTCGTCGTAGCCGATCTCGCCATAGGTGATGCCGCCAATCGCTGGAACAGGGCCCCGGAGGCTCGCCCCGTAGACCGCAAGCTCCGGATAGAACAGCTCCCGGGCATCCTGGTTCTTGATGCCCATGGCTTGCTTGAAGAATCCTCGGAACGCATACCCGGCGACTTCATAGCCGCCAATGATTCGGCTGACCCGACCGGCGATCTCGGTGTTCTTCGGCTGGAACGATGGCTCCGTTAACAGGCGATTCGACTCCTTCCCGGCCAGACGGCCAAGGAGGCTGTCAAAGAAGCTTAAGCCGTTGCCGGTGATGGGGGTGTCAGGCGTAAAGAAGGGGATGAGGATCAGATCGAGCGAAGCCCAGGGACTAAAGAAAGAGAGCTTCGCCGCATCAGAAGGCATCTTGAGATATTCATCATCCCTGCCGATAAAGAAGGAGACAAAATCTTTCGGAAAGACATCGTTGATGAAGAGCAGATCGCCGGTTCCCCAGGTGAGAATCTGCCGGCCCAGCTTGACATCCAGCCAAGCCAAGGGGCTGGCCGAGACATGCGCCTCACGGATCTTGTAGCGGAGGGCTTCGTCGTACTCATCAACGACCAGATCCCCTTTGTAGAAAACTTCAGGGTTCCACGAGGCCAACGGTGCTGAGCGGGGCGGCCGCCAGGCGGCTTTTAATTGAAAGCGCTGCTCCAAGACGTTGAACTCGTCCTTCTGCGTGCGCTCATCCCCGAGGAACTTCGGGCCATAGACCGCTTCGACAAACCCGTGGAGATCTGGGAGCTGTCCGCCGGCCCGCACGCGTGCTGGGAACAGCCAGAGCCCAACAGCGGCGAGGCCAGCGCCGACGACGATGGACCTCCTAGCGGATCCACTGCGCCGGCGGCCTGCGCAGGCTGCGTTCTTGAAAGACATCGGCTGAGAGTCCCATGTCGTAGGACACCGCGTGCAGCGCCATCTCCGTGAACCGCGCGTTTCCCAGATCCTTCATCACCGCCTTCGTGATCGTGGGCGTGCCTTGGATCGTCTGGATCTCCTGCGTCTCGTAGACCTTGTACAGCGCGCCCTGAAGATCGTAATGCTCCACCTTCAGCGGCAGGTGCGTGGCCTTGTCGATCCAAAATTTGCGGTAGCTAAACTCCACCCCCTCTGGACGTTTTGGCGTGCTCTTGACCACGAACGCGGCATGCTCGCCGAGCGCTTCCTCGCCCACGACCTCATGCGCATCCTCGTCAAGATCCCGGCCGGACACATCCTCGTAGGTGAAATCGGAGCCGGCGAAGCTGGTGCGCTTGTCAGACGTGGCGATCCGTTTGACCAAATCAATAGCCGGCAGATAGAGCCAGCGGTCATCATCCCGCCCTGGGTGCTTTTCGACGAGGAAGCTCATCCCCTCCACATCGGCGGGCTCATGAAAGTAAAGGTAATAGGACTGCTCGCCCCCGTCGGTCTGATCCCTGCGCAACAGCGTCAGGCGGCGTTTCCGTGCCTGACCCTGGCGGTTCACGATCCGCATGAGCACCTCTTCCTTGGCATCCTTGCCTGAGTAGTAGTAGGCGAGGAGCGTCTGCTCCATGATGGAGCGACCGCTAGGGGGTTCGGCGGCCTGAGCCGCGCGAGGCCTCCACACGCCAGCAGACAGCAACAGCACCAGCAGCATCGACGTGACAGGTTTCATCCCACCCCCTTTGAGCAACACGCGCTTCAACAGCTGGATCAACGCCGGCAGGTAGATGACGCTCATGACCGAAGAGAGAACCATGATCGCCGCCATGAAGACGCCCACGGTGATGTACGGGGTGAGGTCCGCGAAGGCCATCACGGCAAACCCCAGCGCAAACAGGATCGCATTGAGAAAAATGCCCTTCCCCGGTCGAGTCACGGTCCAGACGAGCGCCGCCGAAAGATCCGGCTGCTCCCGGTACCGTTGCTGGAAGCGGCCGACAAAGTGGATCGCGAAATCAATGGCCATGCCGAGGGAGAGCGTGGAGAGGACCGCCACCGGCATGTCGAAATCCTTGCCGATGAACCCGACGACCCCGTAGATCACGGCGATCGTGAATAACAGCGGCAGGAAGCTCACGATCCCCCAGAAGAACGACCGGGTTTCAATCATCAAGAGGATAAAGACCAGTGCGAGCCCCCAGAGGAAGCTCATGAGCATCCCCCAGAGCACTTCATGGTTCCAGACCATGTTGAAGTAGGCGATGCCGGCGGGTTTCACGATGGCCTCATCAGGGAGGGGATGCTGAGCCAGGTACGCCTGTGTGCGAGCCATCACCTGTTCCATCACCCCGGCATCCCAGCTTTTCAGTTGGAGGAGGATGTTCGCCTGCTGGAGCGAGAAATCGACGACGTTATCAAGGTGGCGCGGTTTGGCGGCGGACTGCAAGAGGAACAGGTATTGGCCGGCCTCGCGGGCGGACGCCGCGATGCGCTCGAAGGCCGCATCGTCATCGTGCAGCACTCGATTGACCCGCTTGAGGTAATCGGCGACGGAGAGGGTGTTGCCAACCAAGGGATCGCGCTCCAGCTCCCGTTGGAGGCCCTCAATCTGGCGCAGCATCGCCGGCTCTCCCATCGCTCCCTCTGTGCGTGCTTGCACGACCAGATAGGCGGTTGACGTGCCTCCTAAGCGCTCATTCAGCACCCGGTCGGCCGTCCTCACGACGCTGTGGAACTTGAACCAGTGCACCATGTTGTTGTTGACATGAATGCGCGCCAGACCGATTGCGGCCACGACGAACAATCCCAGGCCTGCCAAGAGAATCGCCTTCGTCCTGCGCACGCAGAACTCGCCCAGGCGTGATAGCCACTGAAACGACGAACGGCTCGTTGCCGTCTGTGGCCGCGTCATCTTCGTCATGCGTTCATTCGACATCAGCATGAGGAGCGCCGGTACGAGGGTGTAGCTCATGAGCAGAATGACCATGGTGCCGAAGCCCACGACGAGGCCGAAGATCTTGACTGGAATAATGGCGCCGCTAGCCAGCGCGGCGAAGCCCACCGCCGTCGTGACATCGGAGTAGAACACCGGCCCCCCGACCACCGCCATCGTTTCCAAGACGGCTCGGCGCTTGTCCTTGATCTCTCGAACTTGAAAAGCAAACTCGTTAAAGATGTGGACCGCATCCGTGGCGATCGCCATCAGAAAGACCGGGCTCATGGAGCTCATGATGTGCACGGGATACCCTAACCCGATCAAGCCGCCCAGGCTCCAGATGATGCTGATCATCGCCACACTCATGTTCGCCAAAATCACCGTCCCGCTGCGGAACATCAGCCAGAGGGCCACGCACATGACCATCCCGGCGATCGGCGAAAAGAGGGCCATCTGCCGAAACATCTCGGCGCCGAAGGTGTCGCGGGCCACCGGATCGCCGGCAAGGTAAAACTGCTCACCGTCTGGCGCTTTCGGAAGCAGGGCGCGGATCTTGTCCGCCACCACCTTGCCATTCGCCGTGGGTTCAATGGGGATGAAGATCGCCGTAGCGGTGGCATCAGCCGATATCAGACGGTTGACTAACAGGGGATTGCCAAGCAATGACTCCCGAAGTTGGAGCAGCTCTCGCTCAGATTGCGGAATGTCTCCCACGGCGGGTTTGACGACGAGCTCGCCATTCACTGAAGTCACGTTGTCCACGCTGGTCAGGCTGTCCACGTCACGCGAGATGACCCCAGGAATCCGCTGAATAGCGCGGGTCAGCTCCGCGACCGTCTTGAGCGTGCGCGGATTGATCACGCCTGGCGCTGCTGCAGGTGGTGGGGTGACGATGCCCAGCACGATGACATCCGGATGCAGGACAAACTCCCGCTCGACCTGGTCGTTGTACTGCCGCACCGGTGAGGTCGCGGGGAGCATGTGCTTGGGGTCCGTGTCGACGGTGATCTTCGAAAACTGCGCGCCGAAGAGCAGCGTGATCACAGCGGTCAGGCCAATGACCAACCGGGGATGGTCTACCGAAAACGCTGAACAGTATGCTGTGGGCATAAATCTAGAGTATACCTTGAAACGAAGGCAAAAAATATGATATAGAACATGTAGTTATCGTGCACGACCTGTCCGAACGAGCAAACCCCGCGAAAACCGGGGACGCAAAACCATAGGCCCGCACTTCAAGAAGCGACAGGGCAGCTGGGTTGCCGAAGACAGCGTCGGCGATGCCCTTCGCTTCATTGAGGTGAAGGGTCTTTTGTTGGCTGACACTATGGATCAACCTCTGGCTGCTGCCACAAGCCTGACCGCGTTCGCCGCCTTCGGGTTGGCGTTGGCGGTCGTCATTCGCGAACGCGCCTCCGTCGTCAGCCTGCTGTTTCTGCTGATGAGCGCGACGATCGGCTGGTGGCTCTTCGCGTTTTCCCACATGTATGGCGCGGCTGATGTCGACATGGCCTTGTGGTGGGCGAAAACTGCGTATCTCACCATTCCGCTCATCCCGGTCGCCGTCAGCCATTTTGCCGCCGTCTCGTTGGGGATGTATCGAGAAAACCGGGTGATCCTTTGGCTCGGTTGGTTCCTCGCGGTGTCGTTTGCCTCAGCCATCGTCAGCACCGATGCCCTGATTGGCGGGCTCTATCAGTACCGGTGGGGCTATTACCCGCGGTATGGATGGCTCAGCGTCTCCTACTTGACCTTTTTCTTCGGCATGCTCGTCATGAGCCTGCGGTTGTATTGGGTGGAATACCGCCAGGCGCGACCAGGCACGGCGCGGTGGCAACGCAGCCGGACATTTTTGGGCGCGTTCGGCATTCTCTATCTCGGCACCTGGGATTATCTGGCCAAATTTGGGCTCCCAGCCTACCCGTTCGGGTATGTGCCAGTGCTGATCTTCCTCGGCCTGGTCGCGCGGGCGATTTGGCGGTACCGGCTCGTCGATCTGACACCGCAGTTTGCAACGAGCCAAATTTTGGAGACGATGAACGGAGGCGTCCTCGTCGTCGATATGGAGGGCGACGTCCGCGTCGCCAATCGCGCCGTCAGTGAACTGCTGGGCTACTCGCCTGCTGAACTCATCGGCCAGCCGATTACCAGGCTGTTTGAAACGTCGCTTGAACGCGCCATGCCCATGGCGCATCTCACCGAGCAAGCCATCATTCGGGATCGCGAGATGGTCTGCCGAACCAAGCCTGGGGAACCAGTCGACGTGAGCGTCTCGGCCGCCACCATCATGGATCCGCGGGGGACTCGGGCCGGAACGGTCTACGTCCTCCTCGATATCACCGAACGCAAGCTCATCCAGCATGCGCTGCGCACCAGCGAAGAACGGTTGCGGGCGGTCGTGGAATCCGCGCAAGATGCCATCATTTCTGCCGATCACGCGGGGAACATGATCGCATGGAACAAGGGCGCTGAAGCGATGTTTGGGTATGCGCCGCAGGAGGCGCTGGGCCAGCCGCTGACCCTGCTGATGCCGCAGCGATTCCATGAGGCGCATCAACAAGGCTTCAACCGGTTTCTGAAGACGGGGGAAGCCCGGGTCATGGGGAGAACCATCGAGCTGGCCGGCCAACGAAAGAATGGGATGGAATTTCCGCTGGAATTATCCCTGGCGAGCTGGATGACCCAGGAAGGACGATTCGTCACCGCCATTATCCGCGATATCACGGAACGCAAGCGCGCGGCCATCCAGCTGGAGCAAACCAACACATTGCTCAAGGAGCAGCAGGAGGAATTATTGCAAACGCTGGCCAAGTATCGGCGAGCGAACCAGGAGCTGCAAGAAGCCCAGTTGCGATTGATTCAAGCGGCGAAGTTCGAATCCGTCGGCCGCCTGGCCGCCGGCGTGGCGCATGAGGTGAAAAATCCGCTCGCGATTATGGTGATGGGCATCGACTATCTCTCACGACACGTGCAGGGCAACGGGCCGCATGTCGGCGTCGTCCTGCAGGATTTGAACCAAGCCGCCTGGCGGGCGGATCGGGTCATTAAAGGATTGCTGGATTTCTCCGCGCCGACTGAGGTAAACCTGGAGGCCGGCGACCTCAATGCCACTATTGAACAGGCCCTGCTCCTGGTCCGGCATGCGCTGGACAAGCAGCATGTCCGCGTGGCGACCTCTTTTGAGCCGCGCCTGCCGATGGTGAGGCGCGATCAGACCAAACTCGAGCAAGTCTTCGTCAACCTCTTCATGAATAGCATCGATGCGATGCCTGAGGGAGGCACGCTGTCCATCCGCACGTATCAGACAACGTTGCCCGAGGCCTCCGACGGTGTGGGGCATCGCGACACCGGCGTGTTTGCCGCGGGAGATGCCGTAGTCATGGTCGAAGTCGATGACACGGGGGTGGGGATCCCCGATGTCCACCTGCTGAAGCTCTTCGATCCTTTTTTCACGACGAAGCCCACCGGCAAGGGCACCGGGCTGGGCCTGGCGGTGACCAAAACGATCATCCGGTTGCACGGCGGAATGATCACGGTGAAGAACCGGCCGGAAGGCGGGGCGCGCGCAACGATTGTGCTGAAAGCCGATCATGACGAAGGAGGTGATGGCCGATGGGCAAAGAACGGATCCTGATCATCGATGACGAACCAAGTTTCACGCGGCTGCTCCGGTTGAACCTGGAGCAAGCGGGCCGGTATGAGGTCCGAGAGGTCAACGAGGGAGCGCGGGCGCTCGCCGAGGCCGAGGCGTTTCACCCGGACCTGATCCTGCTGGATATCATCATGCCCGATGCGGATGGCGCGGCAATCGGCGCGCAGCTCCGGGAACATGCCACGCTGAACGCCATCCCGATCGTCTTTCTGACCGCCGTCGTCTCGAAAGAGGAGGCGCGAGACACCGGCGGCTATATCGGGGGAAATTTCTTTCTGGCGAAGCCTGTCAGCATGGAGGAGCTCTTGAGCAGTGTGGAGGCGAAGCTCTCTCAAGGGAAGGAGGCGCATCGGTGATGATGGCCCATCGCAAACAGATTTTGATTGTGGAGGATGAAACGTCGCTCGCGAGCTTGGTGAAATGGCACTTGGAATCTTCCGGGTTCGAGGTCCATGCCGAGCACGCCGGCAAGCCGGCGCTGAGCTATGTGGCGGAGCATCGGCCAGACCTGGTGATTTTGGATTTGCGGCTGCCCGATATCACCGGGTATGAAGTGTGCAAGCAGCTGCGGAAGCTGTGCCATCCGTGGGAAGTGCCGATTCTGATGTTGACAGCCATGGATAAGCCCATCGACCAATTGCGCGGCTATGCCTTCGGGGCCGATGCCTACATGACCAAGCCGTTTGAGCCGATGGAGCTGCTGAAAACGGTCACGCTCCTGCTCGGAGAAGTGACGCTGGCGTAGCCGCGCGGCAGGATCGGCGGATGCGGCGATCGCGTCGGTGACGCTCACTCACCGGGGCTGTCCTATTCCAGCCAGGGGGTAAGACGTTCCGCAATCGCCTTCGCCGCCAGGCGCACGCCGTGCGGATTCCAATGTGTATTCCCCAGGTGAAAGACGAGTTCGCCCTGAGGCACGCCAGCCTCGCGATACACCTGGCGCAAATCCAGTGTGGGCACGCCAGCCGCTTCCAGTTTGGGGAGCAGCTGCGTGAAAAAATCCGGGGGGCGAAGGCCTCGCCGATATTCCGGCGGGACCAAATCCCAATAGACGATCTCCTTGCTCGGATTTCCCACGAAGAGAAACTGTACGCCCCGCATCGCCATGGCGTGATGATACTGGCGAATCACCCGCACGGTCCTGTCGATGTCCTCTGGATGCTGCTGGTGGTAGCCGATCGCCGCAAGATCATCGCGGAAGAAAAACATATCAGACTGGTTGCTCTTGATCACCGAGAGCCCTAGAGGATGACGCCCGGTGATTCGACGGATCAGATGCGAAACGAGAAACGGTTTCTTCCGAATCTTGTCCCACGCGATCTGCGCGCGTGCCGGAAGTAGCCTGTACGGGTTCGGTGGGCCGCCAACCCGCACGCGACCAGGATATGGGACGCCGAGGGGTACCAACCGCCAAGCCACGGACCGTTCCATGAAGGAAAACACGACGACCTTTGGCGGGCGCTGTTGAAACCGCGGATCCTCCACGAATTTGCCGAAGTACGCCGGGGCATATGCGTACACCGGGCGGCCGGTCATGCGCTCCAACACCTCTGAAAGGATGTCGTCCTGCGTCATCGATGAGCCGACGATTTCTGAATCACCGATCACCACGATGTCGATGGGCTCGTTCCCCGGCCGCGGACGATTCCGGTAGCCGTACGCATCCGTGTACCACACCACATTCCGCGGCTTCGAATACCGCGTGCGTGGCACCAAATCGTCGTGCTCCAGCTTCTGCAGCACCTGGTTGGGATACCACCATCCCGGTCTGGCCCCAGCGGGCCGCTGATCCACCATCACTTCCCAGCATCGAAAGGCGTACCACTCCAGCGGAATCACGAGTTTCCCGATGAGTGCCGGCACGACCGTCAGGCTCAAGAAGAGCGTGATGGCCAGTTGCGAGCCGCTCGCCCCGCGCCATCGAGCGCGCTGGACGCGCTGCAAAGCCTGGATGGCCTCCGCCACGTCGGAGCGCGGCACGTTGAGGTGCTTCGCGATTTGGCGGCAGCTGGCCGTCTTCCAGTTGGCCTGGATAAACGCGATGTGCTCTGGCGTTAACGACGTGCGCTCTTCGGAAATGGACTTCTCCTGCCCCGGTTAAAATTGAAAATAGATGAACGGCTTCCCCGCGGTCGCGCCGAAGAACATGGTCACATAGAAGACGAGCATATAGCCGGCTGTTCGGAGCAGTGGATGCCGTGCCAGGATCGCCGGACGGTCCCCGCGCCTGAACTGGCTGTACTCCACCACAGCAAAGAGCGCGAGCCACCCCAACCAGCGCTGCGCCATCATAGCCTGCCAGAGATCCCGCGCGTTCACCTGCAATGCCATTCGAGTGAGCAACTCCCAAGCCGCGCTGATTGACGGCGCCCGGAAGATCACCCACCCGATGCAGACCAAATGGAAGAACACCACCATGTTCACCACCTGCCACACCATGCCAGGAAACGACCTCTTGTCGGTTGAGAGTGCTTGCCTGGCGGGTTCTACCAGCCGGTGCGCAATCAGCAGGCCGCCATGATACGCCCCCCAGACCACAAAGGTCCACGAAGCGCCGTGCCATAATCCGCCGAGGAGCATGGTCACCGCCAGGTTTCTGAATATCGTCAGCGCGTGCCCACGGCCGCCTCCCAGCGGGATGTAGAGATAGTCCCTCAGCCATGTCGAGAGGCTGATGTGCCACCGGTTCCAGAACTCCCTCGGATTGGTGGCGAGATACGGCAAATTGAAATTCGCCATCAACTCGAAGCCCATGCATTTGCCGAGCCCGCGGGCGATGTTCGAATACCCCGCGAAATCGCAGTAAATCTGAAAGGCGAACGCGTACGCGGCGATGAGCACGACCGGTCCGCTCGCAGGCGAGCCCGCGGTGAACACCGGATCGACGAATTGGGCCAGCGAGTCGGCCACCAGAACCTTCTGCAGATAGCCCCACAGGATGAGGAAACACCCTTCCTCAAAACGTTCCAGACTCAGCGTGCGCGGCGCAAGCACCTGCGGGAGGAGGTTTTTCGCCCGCTCAATGGGACCGGCGACGAGCTGTGGAAAGAACGTCACGAACAGCGCAAAATCAAGAAATCGGCGCGTGGGCTGAAGCTGACCCCGGTAGACGTCGATGGTGTAACTCATCGTCTGGAACGTATAGAACGAAATGCCAACCGGTAAGATGATCTGCAGCGTGTGAGGATGCACCGTCCATCCGACGGATGCGAGGAGGCTCTCGAATGACCCCGCGAAGAAATTGAAATACTTGAAGAACCCCAGGATGGCGAGGTTCCCAGCCACGCTCAGACCCAACACCATGCGCTTGATCCGCGCCGAGTGGGCTCCATGGATGCCCAGGCCACAGAAAAAATCCAAGACGGTTGAAATCAAGAGCAAGCCGAGAAATCGCCAATCCCAGGCGCCGTAAAAAACATAACTGGCCACGAGCAGCATGAGGTTTTGCCACCGGTGGCCTAAGCCACAGTACAGCCCGTACACCACGATAAAAAAGACGGCGAATTCTAGCGTGTTAAAAGACATCGACGCAGTTCATCATGGCACGCGGGCGAGGGCGAGGTCAAGGTTCGCTTTCGCCTGGGGATGCTGCGGATCGAGGCGAAGAGTCGCGCGGTACTCGGCGATGGCGTCCTCCAGCCGCCCCTGCTCAACATACACGTTGCCGAGATTGTAGTGGGCATTCGGGTCATTGGGCGCGATCCGCACCACGGCTTGCAGCTCGGCCGCGGCTTCCTCGAATCGACCCTGCCGAGCCAGGACGGCGCCGAGGGCGAGATGCGTCATCAGCTCGTCCCCGCGAGACACCCAGCGTACACCAGCCACCGGGGGCGCTTCTTTCTCCTGTTGTAACAACCGCAGCGCTTCGCGGTAATTGGCCTCTGCCCCAGCCAAATCACCCTCGCCAGCCAGTGCGACACCCAGATTATGATACGCATCAGGCAAATCCGGTTTCAGCTCAAGCGCGCGATGGAATGCCGCCTTGGCCGCCTCCGCCTGCCCGAGCAGCATCCGGGCTAAGCCGAGATTATAGTAGGCCTCGACATAGTCGGGCTTCAGCCGAATCGCCGCCTCAAAATGGCTCACCGCCTCTGCGCGCCGGCCAAGATGTAGCAGCTCTGAGCCAAGCGTGTTCTGGGCTCGGAAATTCTGGGGCCGCTTCGCGATGATGTCCTGCCACATGCTCAACTCGCTGCGATAATCCGCATTGCGCCGCATGGTCAGGCCGGTGAAGATCGCCGCGATGCCGATCACGAGACCGATGGCGAGCCGGCGTTGTTCGGCCGGCCCCTTGACAGTCCGGCCGATGAGCCACCATGCCGTGAACACCGCGAAGGCAATCACCGCGGCCAGCGGCAGATACATCCGGTGCTCCGCCGCGAGATCTCTGATGGGGATGACGCTGGAGCTGGGAGCCAGGGTGAGGATGATCCACGCGCCGAGCATCCCGATCGGCCGACGCTGGATCAACGCCACGATTGTCACCATCACGAAGATGCCGATCGCCGCGCTGGGCCACACGATGGCTGCCGTCGTGGTCGCGAGCGGCCAGAGGTAATCGAGCACCAACGGGTGCGGCCAGACGGCAAGCCGAAGATACTGGAGAATGACGCCGGGTTGTGTCGCGGCATACGCCAACGGGGTGGCCGCCAGCGGCATGGAGCCGAGTTGTGAATGAGGCCGGGCGAGCTCTTGCTCTCTCGCCAACCAGAGGCAGAAAAGACCGAGCAGCCATGTGGCCGCGAGGCTGAGGTAGTAGCCTCGACGCTGGCGCAACGCCGCCAGCCAGCCGGGTGAGAGCAACAATGCGTCATAGAGCCACACGGCCACGGGGGCGGTCATCATCACCGGTTTGGAGAGCATCCCCAACGCGCAGGCGATGACCGAAATGTTGCGCCACGCCGAACGACGGGTCGCTGCACCCCGAATGAACGCGTAGAGGGTCGCCAGGTAGAAGAAGCCCATGAGCGATTCGCCCCGCTGAACGATATACGTGACGCTTTCGGTCTGCAACGGATGCACGGTCCACAACAGCGACACGGCGAAGGCGGTGCCTGCGGCTTCCTGCTTCCATCGAGGGCGCAGCAGCGATGTCTGCAACGTTCGCCGGATCACGCCATAGAGGGTGAGGGCAGCCGCAAGATGCAAGGCGAGATTGACCGCATGATACCCCCACACCTGAAAACCTCCGAGGGCATAGTTGATGGCGAATGACAGCGCGGTCATCGGCCGCCCCCCGGTCAGCCACAACGCCGGCGACCACGGATGGGCCAGGTGCGGATTGTGGACGATGGAGCTGAAATCATCGAAGAGAAACGGCACGGAACAACTGTTCGCATACGCCGCAAGGCCTGCGAGCAGGATCAGGATCACCTGAGCGCTCATGGCGTCGTTGGGCCTGAGGGCCTCTGCGCTGCCAGCCAGCGGGTCAGCTCGTCATAATTCTTGCGAGCCTCCACATCATCCGGATTGACGCGCAGCGCTGCGCGATACTGCGCGAGAGCGTCGTCAAATCTCCCCTGCTTGGCGAGCAGGACCGCGAGATTATTGCGAACGCTCGGATCATCCGGGTCCTGCTGCAGCGCTTTCTGATACCAACGGATCGCTTCATCACTCCGGCCTTGGCGCGACCGCACAATGCCCAGGTTGTTGTAGAGCTGCGTATTAGCGGGGTCGCGCGAGAGGGCGATCAGAAAATGCTCCGCCGCCTCATCGTAGCGGCCCTGCTTCCCGAGGGCAATGCCTACGTTATTGTGCGCGCGGCCGTTGCGGGGCTGTTTGGCGACGGCGTCGCGCCAGATGGACTCTTCGGTCTGATAGACCGCATTGCGATGGAGGGTCGCGATCCCCAACCCGAGGGCAGCACTTCCCACCAGCAGCACGGCCAGCGCTCGGCGCGCGCCAACAACAGGAATCATGCGACGCATAATGGCATCCGCCCCGAGCACGATGAGCAGCACGACCGCGGCTAGCGGCAGATACAGGCGATGCTCAAAGACCAGATCCGCCAGCGGAATGATACTGGATGTGGGGGCGAGGATCACAAACCACCAGGCCCCGAGATACCCCATCCGAGGATGATACATGAGCGCCCACACGGTCGCCGCCAGAAGGACTGCGACCATCGCCAGCGGCGGGATGATGTCGGCAGCCGTCGCGGCCATCGGCCAGTCGTAATCGATACAGAGGCCGGCGGGCCAGATGGCCAGCCGAAGATAATGCAGGATGACGCCAAGCTGTGTGGCGCCGTAGGCGAACGGGCTCGCTTGCTGGGCCGAAGCCACCGTCGGAGTCGTCACCCCGTGTTGCGCGGTAATAACGAGCGCGGCAAGCCAGATCCAGGTCGCGCCCAAACCCAGATACACCGGTCGTCGTCGACGCCAGGCCTCGCGCACCGAGCCTGACAGAAAAACACCATCGTAGAGCAAGATCATCAGCGGCGCGGTCACCATCACGGCCTTCACGGCCATGCCGGCCGCGCAGGCCGCGATGGACACGGCATACCATCGCTTGGGGCGCGGCGAGGCCGCGCTTCGGATCACGCCATACAGCGTCGCCAAGTAACACAGACCCATGAGGACTTCGGCCCGCTGGATGACGTAGGTGACACTGCTCGTCTGCAGCGGATGGAGCAGCCATAGGAGTGCGGCTGCCAGGGCGATCGCAGCGCTGCGGAGCGTGCGTCGGATGATCCCAAACAGCAGCAGCCCAGCCGCGAGATGGGCGAGGACATTGACGAAGTGATATCCCACGACGCTCGTGCCGCCGAGGGCGTAATTGAGCGCCAGCGAAAGGGTCAGCAGCGGCCGGCCGGCGACGCTTTTGGCGAGTGGCGCCGCCACGTGAGGATCCGCGATGCGCCAGAGGCTGCGCACCTGGGGGTTGTCGATGATCCACCGCGTGTCGTCGAGAATAAAAGGCCCGTGCAGGCTGTTGTGATAGGCCCAGGCGGTGGCCAGCGAGAGGAGGATGGGCGGCAGCCACCACGCGATGCGACGAGCCGATGGGGAATCCATCAGGATGAGTCTAGCAAAAAACCGCTAAATGCCAAGCTCCAATCAGGCAGGGGCGGGCCGCGAGGACAAGAGGAAGGCGATGGTCTTCAGGAGGGTGGCGATATTATCGTGCTTGCTTAAGTACGCATCCGCCCCGGCCGCCAGCCCGCGCTGCTGCTCGCTCGGCCGATCCAAGACGGTGAACATGACGACGGGCAGCGTGCCCCGCTCATACCGATGGCGCAGCTCTTCGCAGACCGTGTAGCCGCTGATATCTGGCAGCTGAATGTCCAGGAGCACGAGATCCGGCCGTTCGGTCATGAGCCGGCCCAGCGCGACCGCGCCGGTGCGGACAATTTGGGCCTCGTAGCGCGCCGCGACCAGCCGGATCGCGAGCATTGAAGCCACATCTGGGTCATCCTCCACCACGAGGATGCGGGGCTGATGGGTCATCATGGTCATGCGCAGCGCCTCTTCGCAGAAACCTGCTGTCTAGACTATGGCTGGTGGTGCGCCGCCTTGTCAAGGGACGATCCCGATAGGAACGCCACGGCATCTATGCTACAATGGCGTGCGATGCTTGACCTCAATCTTGAGCCAATCTCCGACGGGAATCTGGTCTATGTCCAGGATGAGCCGGCCCTGGACATCGCGCTGCCGCAGGTCTTCGAGCAGCCCGAACTCATGACCCTGCAGCGCGGCAAGCTCGCCAACGTCGAAGCGCTGGTGGCGCACATTTTCCGGCGCCAGCAGCAGGAGCCCGAGGCGGCCCTGGGGCCGGACTACCAGGAACTCGTGCTGGAATTTGCGCCGCTGTTCGCCTGGAGCACCGCCTGCTGGGACTATCTGCTCTCCACTGAGGGGTGCCGGTTTCTGCCGCGGGACCAGAAGCACAAAGCCGGTATCCGGGGCGATTATCGCGCGGTCACCGACAAGGATTACTCGCGGATCGTGCACAGCGTCTTCCGCGTCTGCGTCCTGGAGTTCGCCCAGACCCCCGTCGCCCCGTCGCTCGCGCAGTGGCTGCGGCAGCGTTTTTGGCCGTTGATCCTTGAGGCCTACCGGACATTGGAGCAGCCGGCGGATCCGCGCCAGCGCAATCTGACACCGTATAGCTATCTGCGGTGCGCGCCCTACGAATTCCTCAACGACTACCACCAGGATCTGGTCTACACCACGGTCAAGACGCTGCCGCAGCGGCCGCAGCGAGCCATCGACGCCTATTTTCTCAACTTTTTCACTGAGCACGCATCCGCCGAGGCCCTCGCGGTCTCGGCCGAGGACTGCCTCGCCGCTCTGCGCCAGGGGCTGACCATGCTCCTGATCCACCATCGCCTTGTCTATTGTTTATTGCGGCAGATTGAGCGGTATTAGTCGTCGGTCGGATGTGATTGAGGAGGACAGCGTATGGCGAAGATGAAGTGGTCGATTGTGTTCGGGGTGGTGCTGATCCACGCGGGCGCGGTGCTAGCACCTTGGACATTCACCTGGACAGGGTTCTGGATCTTCTTCTGGCTCCAGCTGCTCACCGGGTTAGGCGTCACCCTCTGCTACCACCGGCTGCTGGCCCACCGCAGCTTTCATGTTCCGCGGTGGCTCGAGTATGCGCTCACCGTCATCGGCTCCTTGTCGGTTCAAGGGGGACCGGTGAAGTGGGTCGCGACGCACCGGGTGCACCACGCGTTTTCTGACCGGCCGCAAGACCCCCACAGCCCGAATAAGGGGTTCTGGTGGGCGCACATGCTGTGGCTGTTCCCATACGATGAGGTATTGGACAATCCCAGCAAGTATGAGCGCTATGTGCCGGATCTGGCCCGCAATCGGGTGCACCAATTCATCGAACGCACCCACGTGCTCTACACGGTGCTGCTCGGGCTCATCCTGCTAGCGCTGGGGGGATGGCCGTGGGTGATCTGGGGCGTGTTTCTCCGCACCGCGGTGGTCTGGCATTCCACCTGGCTGGTGAACTCCGCCTCGCACCTGTGGGGCTACAAAACCTTCGACACGAATGAGGGCTCCACGAACAACTGGTGGGTCGCGTTGCTGTCGTACGGCGAGGGCTGGCATAACAACCACCATGCGTATCTGCATTCGGCCGCGCATGGCTTGCGCTGGTGGGAGTTCGACATGACGTACGCGACGATCCGTCTCCTGTCCTGGTTGGGACTGGCCAAGCGGATCCGGTTGCCGCAAGGCAACCCGGCGAAGCTGCCGGCGATGGATCCTGTCGAGGCGCTGCGCAAGATCCGTCTTCCGGTTCCAAGCCTCTCGATCTAACGACGATATCAGATATCGAATTCGATATCTGATATCGCTCTGCGTTCTTAGAGGCGGACGAGGCGGCTGGAGAAGACAACACCGAGGGCAAGGGCGATAATCGTCAGCGGAGCGAGCAGCACGAGGGTGAGCAGGCGCCGATCCATTTTGAGGTGCATGTAGTAGAGGGCCACCAGCGTGGCCTTGATCGACGAGAACAGCAGCACCAACAGCACAATCGTTTGCTTCGGGATGCGCAGCTCAGACAAGAGCACCCCGATGAGCATCAATCCCGCCAACCATCCCCAAATCGCCAAGTAGGTTCTGATGGTGGACTCAGGCGAATCGCGCATCGCTCACAGCAGATACAGCAGTGGAAACAGAAATATCCAGACGATATCGACGAAATGCCAGTAGAGCCCGGCGTACTCCAGCCGGCGGCCCGCATCCTGCCAGAGCGCTTCCGTGCGCGTCAAGGCCAAGATATACAGGTTGAACCCGATCCCCCCGAGCACGTGCAGCGCGTGAAATCCGGTCAGCGCAAAATAGCACGACCAGAAGACGTTCGTCGACGGCCCGATGCCGTGGTGGAACTTGACAGCGTACTCGTGCCCCTTAATGCCCAGGAACGCCGCGCCTAAGGCGACCGTCACGAGCAGCCACAGGCGCAGCGGGCCCATCGCACCCCGCTGAGCCGCGGCGAGAGCCAGCACTACCGTCGTGCTGCTGCAAATCAGCACGAGCGTGTTGACCGTCCCCCAGACGACACTCAGCTGCCCTGCCGGCCCGGGCCAGTGCGCATGGCTCATGCGCAGGACGATGTACGCGGCGATGAGCCCGGTGAAAAACATCACCTCAGACGCGAGAAACAGCCACATGCCCAATTTGCCGTTGGGAATGCCGGTGGCGGTTTGAAGGTCTGAAGACACAGTGTGAGCGTAACTCATCCTCGACATGCGCAGAGCGATATCAGATATCGAATTCGATATCTGATATCGTCGTTATCGGCGCACGGAGGCGAGATGCGGCCCTTCGGTCGCAGGATGGGAAGCCACCGTTTGCCCTTCCCCATTATTGACGACGACCCGGCCATCAGCCAATGATTGGGCCGTCAAGAGCACGTGGCCGTCGGCATCCTCGCCAACCGTCATGCCATGGCGCTCAGTCACCCGGAGTGTTGCGGCCGGACGGCCGCGCTGGAATTGCTCCACGAGGAGCTCGCGGCCTTCCGCGGTGTTGCGGTACGTCAACCAGGCCTCGGCATCGCCGCGGACAATGTGCTTGGTGGCGGGCAGGCTGGCTCCCTTCGGCGGCTCGACAGGGTTCTTCCCTCCCCAGAATTCGATCGAGTTGAAAATTACCGCGTCGCCCAGCGTCGCCAACCCATAGACCGGAGCCCACACCATCACGATGAAGGCAAACTCGCGCACCCACTTGTCTTGAAGATTCCCGTTCCAGTGATACAGGGTCCGCGTCAAATTAAACGGGCCGTAGCATCCGCCCATCAACAACGCCGCCAGCACTCCAGCGCCCAACCGCGTGCTCCGATGCATGGTGTCCTCCTGTGGTGTTCGCTAGCCTACCACACTCTATCCAGCGATGCAATCAGCCCTCGCGTGAGGCTACGGCGCGGCTCCTGCGGCGGATTTCCGCTTCCGCCACGCAGAGGCCGCCATCGACAGGCTGGTGACCGCCACCAGCACGAGGGCCAATTTCCAGATCTGCCGCGGGTTGATCACCGACTCCCCGAGCCACACATACGCCAAGCACCCCGGCAGGATGCCGAGAACACTGCCCAGCATATACGGCATGGGGCGGACTTTGGAAAATCCCAGGCCGTAGTTTTGGAAATCGAACGGGACATTGGGGATCAGGCGAATGAAGAACACCGCTTTGAAACCGTTCTCACCGAGTTGCTGATCGACGGCGGCCACATGCCCCCTCAGCAGATGTTCGACCGCGTCGCGCCCCAGCCATCGGGCGACAAAAAATTGGCTGACGGCGCGCAGCAGCGCCCCGGCCATGGCGTAGAACGCTCCCCACGTATGGCCGAACGCCGCACCCGCCAGGCCCATCGCCACCGTGGCGGGCAGCGGAATCAGGGGCTGGCCGTAGACCGCCAGATACATCGCCGGCGCCCAGATGCCGAAGGAAAGAATATAGGTCCGAATCCGCTCCGGCGAGAAGGTGCCGATATCGAATCCGGCGGCGCGCAATCCGATCCACGCGCCGGCCGCCACGCACGCGACGAGGCTCCATTTCCCCCACCACGCCAATCGTGTCTTACGCATCCAGCAGCGACCGATACTGTTGCAAAAACTGGCGGTCTTTGGGGCGGCCGGCGATTCGCTTGGAACGCTTTCCTGTACCTTGATAATGCCGTATCCAGGCCAACTGCAGCTGGTGCACCCAACTCTTATCCTCCCCATCTTGGGCATTACGCTCCAATTCCAACACGCGCTTATTGAGCTTGGGATCGGAAAATATGGGCCGCCCTCGTTTCCTTTTTTTGACTCTCTTCATAAGCGAGATGTCCGTTGTCGTCTTTTTACAGGGATGGCTTCTGGTCAGTCTCCAGCAGCGGCATGGTTGTGCCATTGGATCCCGGATCGTAACGTAGATACATGAGAAATCCTGTTTGACCGTCTTCTGATTCCACCCAGATCTCATGGAATTGTGAACGATCTTCAGCCATGGATACTTTTACGATTTTCCTAACACTTCAAACTGCCTGATCCGATTCAGCGAGGAAGCGTTCGCAGTCGATGGCGGCCATGCAGCCGGAGCCGGCGGCGGTAATCGCCTGGCGGTATTTTTTATCTTGGACATCGCCGCAGGCAAAGACACCGGGCACCGAGGTTTGCGTTGAGCCCGGTTTGGTGATGATGTAGCCGTCCTTATCTGTTTCGACTTGGCCGGCAAGCATGGCCGTATTCGGCGTAAAGCCGATGGCGTAAAAGACGCCGCCGCAGGGCAGCTCGCGCGTCTGATTCGTTTGCGCGTGGCGCAGCCGGACCGCTTCGACCGCGGTCTTGCCCAGCACATCCTCGACCACGCTGTTCCAGATGACCTCGATCTTCGGATCCTTCAAGACCCGTTCCTGCATGATCTTCGAGGCGCGCAACTCGCCGCGTCGATGCACCAGGTACACCCTCGAGGCGAACTTCGTCAAAAAGTGCGATTCCTCGCAGGCCGAGTCGCCGCCGCCGATCACGACGAGCGGCTTGTTGCGGAACACCGGCAGCGCCCCGTCGCAGACCGCGCAGGCGGACATGCCATGATTCCATAATCTCGCCTCACCCGGCAGGTTCAACCGCTTTGCCGTCGCCCCGGCCGCCACGATGATCGATTCGGCCTTCACCTCATGCGCGGAGGAGGCCACGGTAAACGGCCGAGAGGAGAGATCAACACGTGTGGCGTCTTCCGTGAAGATGCGCGTGCCAAACCGCAGCGACTGCTTGCGCATGTGGGCCATGAGCTCCTGCCCATCAACCCCGTCGGGAAATCCTGGATAATTTTCGACCTCGGTCGTGGTCATGAGCTGGCCGCCGGGGATGCCGCCGGCCGAGAAGCCCTCAAACATCACCGGGGATAAGGCGGCGCGGGCGGTGTAGATCGCCGCCGTGTGGCCTGCCGGACCGGAACCGATAATGACAAGTTTTTCAGCCATCAAGCAAGAGCGATATCAGATATCGAGCGAATGCTCGATATCTGATATCGCCTTTTGGTTAACACGTGCAGCAGGAACAGCTGCCCATCGACTTGCGCTTCGCGGCCGGCTTGCGCGCCGTGCTGCGCCGGGCGGCTGGCCGCTTTGCGGTTTTCCGTCGTGTCGCCATCGCGCGTCCCTCCTGTGTTAATACCGCACCAAGGAAATCACCGGATAGGGTGCTAAGCGCTCGCGCCCGCCCAGCGCGGTCAGCTCGATCAAGAACGCGAGCTCGATAATGTTTCCGCCGCATTGCTCAATGAGGTCGATGGTCGCCCCCATGGTGCCGCCGGTGGCCAGCAGGTCATCCACTAAGAGGACGCGCGAGCCCCTCGAAAATCCATCCTGGTGAATCTCCAGCGTGTCGGTGCCGTATTCCAGCTCGTAGCTGGCGCGAAATGTCTTATGGGGCAGCTTGCCCTTCTTTCTGACGGGGATGACGCCGACTCCAAGCTCATAGGCGAGGGCCGAGCCTACGATCAAGCCGCGCGACTCAATCGCCACCACCGCATCCGGCTTGGTTCCGTGATGGCGCTGAGCCAGCGCATGAATCGCCTTGTGGAACGCCGGCCCGTTGCGGAGCAGCGTCGTGATATCGCGAAATAAGATGCCGGGTTTTGGAAAATCCGGAATGTTCCGGATGTATCGTTTGAAGCCCAAAGGATCCCTCGCAGAGATCGCGCGTTGCCGAGGGGTTGATGTTTTCATGGATGGTTTTCTCCTATCGTCCATAGACCCACACCACGGCGGCCACAAACACGCGGTACCATCCAAACAGTGCGAGGCCGTGGCGGCTGACATACTGGACAAAGCCACGAACCGCAACCGCAGCGACGATCGCCGCGCTGACAAATCCTACGAGGATCGAGAGACCGCCGATCTGCTGCCACAGCGTAGCACCGCCCTTGACGGCATCAAACAGCGTCGCGGCGCCCAACGTCGGCAGGGCGAGCAAAAAACTGTACTCCGCGGCCGCAGCCAGCGGCAGCCCTACCATTATACCGGCCAGGATCGTCGCCATCGAGCGCGAAGTGCCAGGCCACAGGGCCGCGCACTGGGCGATGCCGATGATCAGCGCCTGATGCCTCGTCAGGGACATCATGGTGCGCGGCGACGCGATGCGCTGAGGGCGGCACCAGCGATCCACCGCGATCATGAGCAACCCGCCGAGCGCCATCGCGGCGATGACGGCCCCGGGATGAAACAGGTGCGCCTTGATCGCATGATGCAGCGCTGCTCCGGCCATCGCCGCCGGCAGAAAACTGATCAGCACCTTGATGAGCAGCGCCTGGCCTTCGGCATCTCGGCCAAGCAGACCTCGCCCCATGGCCATGACATGGCGGCGGTACAATCCCACGACGGCAACCAACGCCCCGGCTTGAATCACGACATCAAACGTGTCTACGGCGGCGCCCTGCAGCCGCAGCACGCGGGAGACGAGAATCAAGTGCCCCGTGGAAGACACCGGCAAAAATTCCGTCAAGCCCTCAACTGCACCGAGGATGACGGCGTGGATTGGACCTGGCACCGCCGTCATCGCGGAAATGCCTCGCGTACTCCGCCATCGACGGTGAGGATGCAGCCGGTGGTTTTCGCCGATTTCGCCGAGATGAAAAACGCGACGGCTTCGGCCACGTCTTCCGGCAGCACGCGCGCCTGTAAGAGATTGCGGCCCTGATAATACGATTCGAGCGCCTTGGGCGTGATGCCATAGGACTTCGCCCGAGAGGCCTTGATCGTGTTCCACAAGCCCGAGCCCTCGAAGACGCCATCGGGGTTCACCAGATTCACCCGAATCTGATGTTCGCCGTTTTCAATCGCCAGGATGCGGGCCAGCTGGGTTTGCGCCGCTTTAGCCGCGCTATAGGCGCCGAAATCTTTGCCTGGGGCTAAGACGTTTTTTGACGCAATAAACACGAGCGCACCCCCCAGGCCCTGCGCCTTGAGCAAACGCACGACGGCTCGCGACACCAAGAAATGGCCCGTGGCATTGACAGCCAGACTGCGTTCCCATTGCGAGAGCTCCAATCGATCCACGGCCGCGACGTGCGCGATCCCGGCATTGGACACGAGAAAGTCGAGGCCGCCGAACTGTCGGAGCACGCGATCGAGCGCTGCGTCCACGCTGCGTTCGCTGGTCACGTCCATCCCTAAGCCGAGCGCACACCGACGACCCACGCGCCGATTGATCGCCTCCGCGAGCTGCTCAACGGCGGCGGCGTGAAGATCGGTCACGATGACCGAAGCCCCACGGCTGGCCAGACAGTGCGCGATGGCGCGGCCGATGCCCCCGGCAGCTCCCGTGATCAAGCCGATCTGCCGGGCGAATTCCGGCTCCGGCGGGGCGAGGGTCAGTTTATACAACTCCAGCGGCCAATACTCTACACCGAACGCCTCGCGCGCCGACACCGACGTATAGGCGCCGACGGTTGAGGCATCGCGCATGATGGCCATCGCGTGCCGATAGATCATGGCCACCCGCGCGGTCTCGGCAGCATCCTTCCCTGTCGTGATCATGCCGACGCCGGGAATGAGCATGACGCGCGGGAAGGGGTCTTGCATGGCCTGACCTGTGCGGCGATACGTGAGAAAATAGCGTCGGTGCGCGTCGGCATACTGATGAAGCCGCCGTGCCATGTCGTCGGATGCGCGGGCAATCAGCGGCAAGCGTTTGGTGCGCAGCATGTGATCCGGCGTCGCCGGACCGATGCGGGCGACTCGCGGCATCCGCCGGGCGTTCACAAACTCCAGGATGTCCGGCGAATCCCACACGGTCAGGCTCATGCGCCGGTGCTGGCTGATCACCCGCCGCAGCACCGGCAACCGCCGGCGCAACCAGGCCGAGCGCTCGTTCGGGCTGAGTGCGGCGCATCCCACGGACGACCATGATCGTTTCCGCCGCCGGGCATGAATGAAGCGCTCGGCGCGGGACACCGCGTCGATCGTGCGCTTGAGGCTCGTGCGCCCATCCGGGCCCCAGGTGATGAGGCCGTGTTTCTCCAGCACCGCCCCGTGCGCTTGTGGCTGATCGCGGTAGGCCTCCCAGACGTAGCGCGAGAGCCGAAAGCCAGGCTGGATGTACGGGATCCATAACAGCTCAGGACCAAGAATCCGTCGGGTGAGGTGCCGCCCGCGGCGGGTATTGGCGAGTGCGAGGATCGCATCGGCATGGGTGTGATCCACCGAGGCCTGCGGAATAAACGCGTGGAGCAGCGTTTCCACCGACGGGCGCGGCGCTTTCGGATCCAGCAGACAGCGCTCAAGAAAGCGCACCATCTCCTCATCGCTCATATCGGCGCGCGCAGCCATCCGCTGCAGCGGGGCGAGGGCCAGCGGAGCGAAATGCCGCGCGGAACAATTGTTCAAATCTGCGCCGCTGCCTTTGACCCACAGCACCTCCTGCGGCCGGCCGAAGAGATCCGGCTGCGCGCATTTGATCGAGGTGTTGCCTCCGCCGAAGAGCCCCAACCGCTCCTGCGCTCCAATGCGTCGAGATCGGGCGACGAGCGCCTCAAGAGGAGTCATCGAGTCGCCGCCGCGGTCATCACCTCAGCGATCGCCTGAGGCTCAGGGCGAATCATCCCCCGATCGGTGATCAGGCCGCGAATCAGCGCTGCCGGTGTCACGTCGAACGCCCAGTTGCGCGCTGGGGTGTGCTCCGGGGCGGTGCGCACGCGGGTTTCTGCGCCATCATCGGTCACACCTGATGTCCAGACGACCTCATCAGCGGATCGTTCTTCAATAGGAATCTTCGAGCCTTCAGGACATGCGGCATCGATCGTGGTGGTCGGAGCCGCAACGTAGAACGGAATCTGATGGGCCTGCGCTAACACGGCCAACGCATACGTCCCAATTTTATTCGCCACATCGCCGTTGGCCGCGATGCGATCCGCGCCCACGATGATGAGATCCACAAGTTTTTGCGCCATCGCGTAGCCAGCAGCGGTATCGGGAATCAGCGTATGCGAAACACCTTCTTGCCCGAGTTCCCAGGCGGTGAGCTTCGCCCCCTGCCCGCGCGGCCGCGTCTCATTCACGATCACCGACACGCGTTTGCCGGCTCGATGGGCGACATAGATGGGTGCCAAGGCCGTGCCCCAATCGGCAAACGCCAGCCACCCGGCGTTGCAGTGCGTCATCACGGACGCCCCATCGCGGATGAGCGAAGCCCCCACGATTCCAATGCGCTCGCCGGAGGCGGCGTCTTCATCGGCCATGCGTTGAGCTATCACCACGGCTCGCCGTCGAATCTCGTCGACGGAATGGGCCGACCGCGTGCCGTCGACGATACGCTGCACCGCATAAAACAGGTTCTGCGCGGTGGGCCGCGTGGCGCGGATGATCGCCGCCGCCTGCTCGAGCGCTTCGCGCACGCCGGATGCCGGAGCCAGGAGTGCCGCCTGCGCCATCGCAAAACCGGCCGCGACGCCAATGGCCCCAGCGCCTCGCACGGTCATAGTGCGAATCGCCTCCGCCGTCTGCTGGACTGTGGGCAGCTCAAGAATCTCAAACCGCGCCGGCAGACGGCGCTGATCGATCAGATGCACCGTCGAGCCTTCCAGCCAAACAGTGCGATAAGGGATACCGTTGACTCGCATTCAGGTCAACTGCAAGAGCGATATCAGATATCGAAATCGATATCTGATATCGCCTGTGCAGTTAAAGTCGGGAGATGACGCCCTGCAAGAGCTTGGTGAGCTTGGGTTCGGTGGCCGCAGCGATGCGAAGCAGCTCCTCGATGTTGGCGGGCTTCAGGTGATCCGGATCGCACGCGTCGGAAACGACCACCACAGCCAGCACACGCAAGCCGCCATGCCGGGCGGCCAGCACTTCGGGCACCATCGACATCCCCACCACATCCGCCCCCATCCCGCGCAGCATGCGGTATTCAGCGCGCGTCTCAAGATTCGGCCCGGCCACCGCCGCATACACGCCGTCTGTCAGCGGAATCTTCTGCTCGGCCGCCACCTGGCGGGCCAACTGCTGGAGGGCCGGATCATACGGCTGCGACATATCGGGAAACCGCGGGCCGATCGTCTCATCATTCGGCCCTAAGAGCGGATTCGCCCCCATGAAATTGATGTGATCATCAAGCATCACGAGCGAGCCGGGCAGCATGGCGGGATTCATGCCGCCGACGATGCTCGTCAGCATTAGCGTCTCAGCTCCCAGCGCGCGCACGAGCTGCACCGGATACACGACCTGGGACATGGGATAGCCTTCATAATGATGAAACCGTCCGGCGAGCACGGCCACGCGCTGCTGGCTGATCGTGCCCAGCACGAGTTTGCCCTCATGGCCGGGCGCGGTCGCCTTGGGCATGTGCGGCAGGTCTTCGTACGGGATCTCCGTCTCGACGCGAACCGACTTCGTCAGTCCGCCGAGGCCGGATCCTAGCACGAGCCCAATCTGCGGACGGAACGCCGTCTTCCGCGCGATGGCTTCCAGTGTTTCCTTCAGCTGCCCTGATAATGCCAGCGTCGTGTCGAGCATCGTGACCTCCGAGTCGTTAGTATTTGACCGAACAGCCATACGAGGTGGTCGTCCTCACTGGAATCGGCCGGCCAGCAAGCAGCGCCTCAAGGGATTGCGTCACATAATTGGACGCCGGCGGAGGATCCGACGGATCGACGGCCGGATGATCGTCGATGGCGCCGGCATAGGCGAGCGTCCCTTGAGGATCGATGATGAACATGTGCGGGGTCGTCTTTGCGCCGTACAACCGGCCGGCCGCGCCGTCAGGGTCCAAGAGCATGGCCGTCGCCTTCACCCCATGGGTCGCCGCATAGGTGTTGGCCGCCTCCGGCGCGAGGCGGCCTTGTTTGCCTGGAGCCGAGGAATTGATCATCAGCCAGATGACGCCCCGCGCGGTGTAGGTGTCCTGCAGTCGCTGCATCGCCCCACCGTAATGCCGTTTGACAAAGGGGCAGTCCGGATTCCACCATTCGAGCACCACGATCTTGCCGTGGAACTCCGAGAGGCTTCGGGCGGTGCCGCGCGAATCCATCAGGCGAACATCGGGTGCCGGCGTTCCCGCCTCGGCGGAAGCCACAGCCGTCGTCGGTGCGACAACCAGCAGGCTGGCCAAGACCCAGAGCGATTTCCCCATGGACGTCTCACCCCTTCGCGAGAGGCAATTGCACGATGAACCGGCTGCCCTGGCCGGATTGGCTTTCGGCCCACAGCCGCCCATGGTGCAGCTCCACGATATCGCGCGCAATCGGCAGCCCCAACCCGGAGCCTTCCTCGGTCTGGCTGCCGACGCGCTCAAATTTATCGAAAATCCTGTCCAGATCCTGCTGCTCGATGCCCTGGCCGCTGTCGATGATCTCCACCTGGGCCTCGCGCGCATCGGCGACCATCCGCACGCGAATGCTGCCGACATCCGTGTATTTGACCGCGTTGCCGAGGAGGTTGATGAACACTTGCTGGAGCCGATCCGTATCCCCGGTCACGTAGACCGGCTCCTCAGCCACCTCCATGATCAGGGTCAGCTTGCGCTCTTTCGCGGGAAGGCGAAAGAGCTCGGTAGCGGCGGCGATGATGTCTTGAAGTTTCACGCGCTCAGCGGCCAGCTGGACTTTGCCCGCCTCCATGCGGGCGAGCTCCAGCAAGTCGCGCACGAGCCGGGAGAGCCGGTTCACTTCCTTCTGGCACATCGCAATCGGCTCCATCTGCTCGGCCGTGACCGGGCCGTGGAGCCCATCGCCAAGATTATCGAGCGCGCCCTTGAACACCCCGAGGGGTGCGCGAAATTCGTGCGCCACGTTGCTGACGAAACTCGCCTGCTGCTCATTGAGCTTCTGCAGCTTCGCGTTCGCCTCCACCAAGCGGCGGATCATGTCGCGGATCAGCTCGTGGCCGGCCAGCAAGCCGAGCAAAGCGATGACGAGCGCGATAAAGAAATAGGCGCCGTTGGAGGTAAAGAGGACCTGGACGGAGAAAAACCGCACGGTGATCAAATACGCGCATGTCAGCAGGGGGATGACGCTCATGAGGCTGAAGGCGAAATTAAACCGCGACATGAGATCCTTCACGTCGATCTGGCGCTCGCGCGTGAGGGTGCCGCGCGTCGGGGCCATGACGGGAAGGTCGTGCGGTGCCTGGCGCATCAGCTGATTGTAGCAGATTTATCCGCCAAGCCAAACAGCCGCCGGGCGTTGCGGGTGGTCACGGCGGCGAGATGCTCAAGGCTGCTGCCGCGCCACTGGGCGATATACGCGGCGGTATAGGCGAGGTGCGCGGGCTCGTTTTTTTTGCCGCGGACCGGCTGGGGCGCGAGGAAGGGCGCATCGGTTTCGATCAATACCCGATCATCCGGCACCACGTTGATGAGTTCGCGCAACGCTTGCGCATTGGGAAACGTCACATTGCCGGCGAAGGAAATATGCAACCCGAGGGCCAGCGCGCCTTGGATAAACTCGGGAGGACCTGACGCGCAATGGATCAGGCCGGCCAGCGGTAGCGTCGCCTCCGCCCGCAGCAGCTCCAGCAGCGCGTCATACGCGTTGCGGCAATGGATCAGGATCGGCCGCTTCCGCCGCTGGGCCATCGCCAGAAACGCGCTGAAGATGCGGCGCTGCACGTCAGGATCTCCGGTCTGGCGAAAAAAATCGAGCCCCACTTCGCCGATGGCGACGACCGCGGGATCGGCGGAGAGGGCGTCGATATCTCGAAGCTGTTGCTCGGTTACAAGGTGCGCGTCATGGGGGTGGATGCCCACCGACGCCCGCACCAGAGCACCCTCGGCGCGGGCCATGGCGACATTCTCTCGGCTCGCCTCCAGGCTCGTGCCGATGCTGACACAGCCGACCACGTTGGCGGCGCGGGCGCGGGATAAGACGCCGGGCCGCTCGGCCTTCGACACCAGATCCAGGTGGCAGTGCGTATCAAACAGCTCAAGTGGCATCGGTTGAGGCTCCGGCGGTTCCCATGCTTAGGCCAGGCGCTTGTGGAATTTCAGAATGCTCACCGTGAGGATGCCGATGGCCATCAGGCCCAAGGGAAGAATCTGGGGCCACAAATCCATCACCCCTAAGCCCTTGAGGATGACGCCGCGCACGATCTTCAGAAAATAGGTCAGCGGAATGAGGTTGCCGAGGTAGAAAATCGGCAGCGGCATGGCCTCGCGCGGAAAGATAAAGCCGGACAACAGAATGGACGGAGCGGCGAAGAGCATGATGATCTGCGCGGCCTGCTGCTGGTTCTCCGCGACGGTGGACGCAAACAATCCCAACCCCAAGCACACCGTCAGAAACAGCAGGGTCAGCCCCAAGAGCGTGATCGGATTGCCCCGCACCGGCACATGAAACAAGAGCCACGCCGCGCCCACGACGAGGGTGGCGATCACCATCCCGATCGCCATATACGGGAGCAGCTTGCCGATGATGAGCTCATACGGCTTGATCGGCGTCACCAGCAGCTGCTCGATGTTGCCGCGCTCTTTCTCGCGCACGACGGCCGTCGCGGTGATCATGGGGATCAACAGCTGCAGCAGCAAGCCCACCAGGCCCGGGACCATGAAAAAAGCGCTTTTCAAATCCGGGTTGTACCACATGCGCGGCCGATAATCGATGGGCCGGCCGCTGACGGTGACGAAGCCTTCCTGCTGCACGAAATTCGCGATGATCGCCTGGCCGGTGTTGAGAGCCGCATTGGCCGGATTGGAATCGGTGCCGTCGATCAAGAGCTGCAGCGGCGCTCCGCGGCCGGCGGTGAGATCCTGCGCAAAATGCGTGGGGATGTGCAGGCCGGCCTTGACCCGCCCCAGATCGAGGGCCCGCCGAAGTGCTCGCGGCGACTGGACGCGCAGCGTCACATCGAAGTAGGCCGACTGCTCAAACGTCGCGACGAGGCGCCGGCTCATCGGCGTCTGATCTTCGTCGTAGAGCGCGGTGGCCAGATGCTTGACGTCCGTGTTGATCGCATAGCCGTAAATCGTCAATTGGATGAACGGCATCAGGGTGATGAGAATCAGCGTCCGGCGGTCGCGGAAAATCTGGAGAAACTCTTTGCGCGCCACCGCCCGGATACGGGTCATCCCACTCCCTCGGTCATCGTGGCGAACACATCCTCTAGGGTCGCGGCGATGGGCTGAATCGACCGGATCTCGATCGCTTCTGTGGAGGCGCAATCACGAATCGCCTGCGTCGCCACGGCCGGATCGACGGAGAGATTCAGATGCAGCGTCGTGCCGAAGGCGGTGATGTTCGTCACCCCGGGCAGCCGGCGAAACACCCGGGAGGCTTTCATCAGCGGCGCGCATTCGACTTCGAGGAGCTGGCCGCCCACGCGGGCTTTCAGCGCGTTGGGCGGGCCGATGCTCAGCAGCCGTCCCTGGCTGATGAAGGCAATCTGATTGCATCGCTCGGCCTCCTCCATATAGTGGGTCGTCACAAACAGCGCGATGCCGCCTTCGGCCAGCTGATAGAGCAGCTCCCAGAGCGCGCGGCGCGAAACCGGATCAATGCCCGCCGTGGGCTCATCGAGAAAGAGCAGGCGCGGCTGATGCAACACCGCATTGGCCAGTGCGAGCCGCTGTTTAGATCCGCCGGAGAGCTCCCCAGCCAGGCGGCCGCGCCACTGATCCAACCCGGTGAGCTGCAGGACCTCCTGTTTGCGCTCGCGCAGCGCCGCGTCGCTCAGGCCGTAGATCCGGCCGTAAAACTCCAGGTTCTCTTCCACGGTGAGATCGTGGTAGAGACTGAAACGCTGGGACATGTAGCCGATGGCGGTTTTGACGCGCTCAGGATCCGTGTTGACGTCGAAGCCCGCGACCGTGGCGGCCCCGCTCGTGGGAGCCAGGATGCCGCAGAGCATCCGGATGGTGGTGCTCTTGCCCGAGCCGTTGGGGCCGAGAAAGCCGAAGATCTCGCCGTAGCGAATCGAGAAGCTCACATGATCGACGGCGACCAGCGTCCCGAAGCGCCGCGTCAACTCTCTCGCCTCAATCGCAATCGTCTCGCTCATCGGTCGCCCTTGAGATGGATGATGACATCGGCGGCTACACCAGGGCGCAAGGAGGGATCCGGCTGGTCCACGGTCACCTTTACGGCGAATGTTTGCGTAATCCGCTCTTCGACGGTTTGCACATTGCGAGGCGTAAACTCCGCCTTCGGCGCGATGAAGCTGATGTGGCCGCCGTACGTGCGAGCCAGGCCGTCAAATCGCAGCGTCGCCGGCTGCTGCAAATACACCTGATTGACTTTTCCCTCCGGCACAAACACCCGGACCCACAGGGAGGATCGGTCCCCGATGATGACAATCGGCGCGCCGGCTCCCACCACTTCCCCCGCCTCATGCACTTTGACCAAGACCACCCCGGTCACCGGCGAGACGACCTGTTGGTCCTCGAGCGATAACCCGGCTTGCTCGACGGCTTGTTGCGTGGCCCCGCCGGCCTTGAAGAGCGCCTGGATGCGATCGGCATCCCGCGTGGCTTGGTCGAAGCGATCCAGGGTGGCTAGGACCTGTCCCGCGCTTACCTCATCACCGTCTTGCACCAGCAGCGTGGCCACACGACCCGGCACGCGGGCGCCCACCGCGTGCTCGGTCAACTCCAGCGTGCCGGTCAACTGCAAATCCCCGTTGCGCATCAACCGATCGCATCCTGAGATGAGCAGACAGCACACAGCAAACAGCACACAGGGAGCACCGTTCCTCTGTGTGCTGTGCGCTAACTGCTGTGTGCTAGTCATGGAATTGTGTTCGTGCCAAAGACTCCACGTGGCCCATGGCATGGGCCAGCGTCACTTGCGCCATCCGATAGGTCGCTATCGCATCCGCACGATGGTCTTTCGCGACCATAGCATTCGTCTGCGCATCGACCACATCGAGCTCGCTGCCCAGGCCGCTGCGCAGACGCCGCTGGGCCACCATGAGGTGCGTGGTGGCCAGTTGCAGCAGGGCCGTCTGCGCTTTCACCACCACGGCGGATTGCCGCAGCGTTTCGACGGCGCGCAGCGCCTTCACCTCTGCCTGCTGACGAACGTCATCCAATAGGGTGTGTCCCTCGCGCACGCGGCTCTCGGCCTCGCGGATTCTCGCGAGGCGCTGGCCACCGGCGAAGATGGGAAGCGCGACGCTGGCTCCCACGGTGTAGGTCCCTGCGCTCTCGCTGATGGTCTTGCCGCTCGCGCCATAATCCGCGGAGAGTTTGATGGTGGGAAGGACGCTGGTGCGCTCAGCCGCTTGCTCTGCGGTGCGCTGTGTGAGCGCGCGCTGGGCCACCACAACATCCGGATGGCTCTGCGCCGCGGCCTGTGTTTCGGCAGCGGTCCGTGGTACGGACACGAGGAGATCTTCCTCATCGACCAAGATCAGCGGCTGATCCATGGGCAGATGCAAGGCGGCAATCACATCGAGCTGGCGTTCATACGCGGACGTGAGCGACGATTGCCACCGCGCATGGCTCTCCTCGACATCGGCCTGGGCCTGCTGCACGTCCACATCGGATCCAAGGCCGAGGGCGTGCTGGGTCGACGCAATCTCGAGCCGTCGCTGATCGCGCGTCAACAGGGCATGCGCCGGCTCAATCGCCTGCGCGGCCCGCACCGCCTCGAGAAAGAGCGCCGCCACGAGCGCCATGGCATCTTGCTTGGCTTTTTCGTACTGCGCTAAGGACAATTGCCGGCCGGCGCGGGCCGTAAGGAACCGTTCGAAGGCGCTGACATCAAACAACGTTTGGGTCAGCCCAATGCGCGCATCAAACGAATTAAACGGGCCGATGACCGGATGGCTCAAGGCAATTGGAATGCCCGAGGCTTCAAGGTTCCTCGTCTGGCGGAATTGCGACGCCGAGGCGTCGAGGTGAGGCCACAAGGTGGCGCGCGCTTGCCCGAGGCGAGCCAGCGCTTGGAGCGTTCGCTCATTCGCGGCTAACACCTCGGCGTAGCGTGTGGTCGCGAGCCGGACGGCATCGGCGAGCGTCAGCATGGTTGGCGTCACCGGCTCTTCCGCGGCAAGCCCGAACGGCCGCATCAACAGCACAGCCACGAGCACAAGCACACGAACCAACGTGTGGACTCCTTGGGCGATGCGCCCCGTGCCTACCTCTTACGAGTGAAGGCGCGACGAAACATCAAGACACAGCATCAGCCCGGCGGCGGCTACCGCTGCCAAGACGGCTCCAACGCTGAAGGCCGCCTGCGGCCCCGCATGCTGCCAGAGCGCGCCGAAGAGCAGGCTCGCAGGCAGCAGCCCGATGCCGGTGATGCCATGATACCATCCAAAGGCCGCCCCGCGCATCGACGGCGTTGAAAGATCCGCCAGGAGTGCTCGCTCCGTGCCTTCGGTGCAGCCATAAAACACGCCGTAGAGCGCGAACAACGCCCAGACGTGCCACGGCTGCGTGGCCGCGGCAAACCCGAGATACACGAGCGCGTAGACGCCCCACCCGGCGAGAATCACACGTCTCCTGCCAAAACGGTCTGACTGCGCGCCCAGCGGCATCGAGGATACCATTTTCACGATGTGGAAGACGACCCAGAGCAGCGGCAGCTGCGCGGTCGGCACGCCGAGCCCGGCGGCGCGCAATAAGAGGAAGGCGTCCGTGGAGTTGCCCAGCGTGAAGATGAAGAGGATGAGCAGATAGCGGCGCAAGGCGCCGCTGGGCCATGCCCACGAGAGCGCTGGCGGCGTCGCTAGCGCGCGGCGCTCGGGAGCAGGCTCGCGCACCTTCCAGGCAATGAGTCCCACCGCCAACAGCCCGGGGAGGCTGGCCAGCCAAAACACCACGCGAAGATCATGAACCCACCACGTCAGGAGGGCGGTCGCGAGGAGCGGGCCGATGACCGCGCCGGCATGATCCATCGACCGGTGGAAGCCGAACGCTTTGCCTCGCACTGAGGGTGCGACAGCGTCGGCGATCATCGCATCGCGCGGCGACGTGCGAACCCCCTTGCCCGCGCGATCGGTCAAGCGGATGCACAGGATGTGGGAGGCGCTGGTCGCCGCGGCCACGAGCGGCCGAGAGCACGAGGAGAGGCTGTAGCCCAAGAACACCAAACGGGACCGGTTGCGCACGCGATCCGACCATACGCCGGAGAGCAGCTTCACGATCGCCGCCATGGATTCTGCGGCTCCCTCGATCATCCCGAGCGCCGCCGGGCCGGCTCCGAGCACGGTCGTCAGAAAGATGGGCAGCAACGGATAGATCATTTCGCTGGAGACATCCGTCAAGAAGCTGACGAACCCCAACGTCAGGACTGGCCCCGTAATTCCACGAAAGGGCGACCCATGACTCATGACCCATGACTCACGACGGCTTCGAGCCGATGGCCCTGCTGTGGTCATGTGTCCTGTGTCATGCGTCGTGGGTCATGAGCCGCAGTTACGGCGAAGGAAGTTCAAGCACGCGCCAGGAAACCCAGTCCAGCGGCAGCTCACCCAGATACGTCCGCGCGCTGGTCAAGATCCGCTGAGGTTCGCCCAAAGTCTCAAGCGAAACGCGCAGGGTGATCTGGCGCAGGCCGCGGCTCAGCGTCACCGCCTTATTCGGCAACAAACGATCTTGGTCAAACACCTCGTGGGAGAGGGCGCCGATTTTCACATGCAACTTCGGCATCTGCGCAAATGGCCGGTCGGCGCGATACCCGAACAGATAGACCGAGGCCTCGACGGCTTTGGCAAGCGGCCGGGAACACTCAATAGAATAGATGAGTTCGCGGTCCTCCAATTGCACCGAGCGAACTTCAACGCCAATGAACGTGGCTCGTTCCTCCTCGGTGAGCTCTTCCGGAGCCTGGTTGATCAACCCTTTGCGCTCTAAGGCCGTGGACGCCGTTGACGAAAACGTAATCGGCGGAGCGTCACCGAATAACTCGTTCGGCCGAATGAAGGACAGCAGGTACGCCGCGCTATACCGATATTGGCTCCGATGCGCTTTGATGGCTTGATAGTTCCGTTGGACTTGTGACGGGGTCAGCCAATGGACGATCCATGGCCATTGCGACAATAACGTCGATGGAGGAACAAGCCAATCGGCGGGTTGATAGCCGCGCGGCGTTGGCCAGCGCACGAAATGCACAAGATACGGATACAGCGTTGGGCGCATCTCCTTCTCCACATCCCACAGGGCAACGCGAGTAAACAGATAGAGCGCTCGATGATCCGGCATGTGGTCCGCCGGATGGGACACGAAGATTTTCGTGGGACGGAATTCGCGGATGACCGTGGTCAGATCCCGCAGGACCTCTTCGCCTTTATAGGGCGCTCCGAACCGCAGGGCGTTGTCGTAGGGAACCGCCGTGACCCGCGTCAGCAAGCTGCGGAAGGGATTCCGGTCGCCCCAGTGCGAGGTCCAGATCTGCAGCGTGCCGAAATCCGGATACCCGAGAAAGGTTAATTGCTCTGTGGGCACTCCGAGCACAACGCTCGCTGCCAACGCTTCGTGATACCGCACCAGGCCCATCTTGCGAATCGCCTTGGGCAGGATGACCGGGTGCCATCGATAGAGGAGAAAGGACCACTGATTGTTATCGCCATAAGTCAGAAACACGATGCGCAGCGGCAGGTGCTTGGCGACGGCCTCCTGAATGATGCCGCCGCAACCAATCACCTCATCATCGGGGTGGGGGGCAAGGATCAGAATCCGATCAGTAGGCTCGAGCACAACCTGCGGCCATTGGCGCTCATCAACACCTTGAGGCGGTCGGCATCCCTGAAGGATGACGATAAAGACAAGCGATACCAGATATCGCGGTCGAGCCGCGATATCTGATATCAATCGTCTACTAGCTGAGGGACTTGCCATAGATGACCGTCTCATGCGGCCGATCATCGGGATCTTCAGGCAACACCAGCGGATAGCGGCCGATCGCGGAAAATCCCATGCGCTCGAAAAACCGGCAGGCCGGCGCATTGTCGCCGCGCACTGACGCATGCACGCCGCGCCGACGCGCTTGACGAGCCTGCTCGAGAAACCGCGCCATGAGCTGGGACGCGATGCCCTGCCCCCGGAACCCTTCGCGGATATTCAGATGCAGATGCGCGGGATACTCCGCGAGAGATACCGTGCGGTTGTAGCCGCCTCGCCAGAACGTGCGCCATCCCATGCGGAGAATCTGCCATGTCTCGCGGCGACTCAGCGCGCCTCGCTGAACCCCCCGCCAGATGCTGCCGGGGATGATGCGGCATGCGCTGATGCGCTGGCAGCGGCGCGTATCCACGCACCCGGTCACATAGCCAATCACCACCCCATCGGTGTCTGCCACCCACGTCGCGTCAGGCTCATAGTCGGTGTAGTACGCCGTCAAGAGGTCGGCAATCACTCCGCGGTCCGGAAAAAACCGTTCGACGGGCGCGCCCCGATCCGCGGTATCACAGGCCAGCTGCCGGATCGCCTCGCGGTCGCGCGGCTCATACCGGCGGATGCGGACGGTCATTGCGCTTGGCGCTGATAGGTCCCCATCAGTTGCGCCTGGCCCAGGATATGCCCGCGCATGGCCTGCTCGAGTTTCGCCTTCGTGACGGTGGTCGTGAAGTTCAGCTCGGTATCGAGCGCGTACAGCTTGAAGTAGTAGCGGTGCGTGCCGCTGGGAGGGCATGGGCCGCCATAGCCGACCTTCCCAAAATCGTTCAGCCCTTGCCGCGTGCCGTCGGGGCGTTCCGCGGTTTTCTGCAGCCCGTCCGGCAGCTCCCGCGCCGCGATCGGGATGTTGTACACCACCCAGTGGACCCAGGTGTTGCCCGGCGCATCCGGATCATCGGCGATCAACGCAAAACTTCTCGTGCCTGGCGGCGGTTCGGTCCAGGCGAGCGCCGGCGACGCATTCTTCCCATCGCAGGTGCAGGCGGACGGAATCGGAGCCCCCTCCGCAAACGCCTCGCTTGTCAGTGTCAGTGGCATCGCTGCCTCCTCTGCGCTAGCGATGACGGCTCGGCCGGTCATCGCGCACACTCCACCCAAGAGCCCCGCGACCAGACCCGCGCTCCGCGTCCTGCTCATGCCTCTCGCATCCTCCATAACATCGCGCACATCCCCAGACAGGCCCCGAAGGCGCACACCACCGTGGCACCCGTCGGCAGATCCCACACGTACGAGGCGCTGATCCCTCCCATCGTGGTGACGACCCCAGCCACCCATCCCACCAGCAGCCGCTGGGGAATCGTCTGAGCGAGCAACACGCCGCACAAGGCCGGCACGATGAGGAACGAAAACACCAGCAGCACACCGGCGATTTCCACCGAGCTCGTCACCACAAATCCGAACGTCGCGTAAAATAAAAAATCCCACCAGCGCACCCGCAGCCCCTGGGCAAACGCGCGCTCCGGATCCTGCGAAATCGCCAGCAACGGCTGGCGCACACGCCAATGGATGATCCCGATGAGGCTATACAGCACGAAGAGCTTGGCGATCTCCGGCCAATCAACGAACAAGAGGTGGCCGACCATCAAGGCCTTGAGCTCCTCTCCGCCCTCTGGAGCGCGGCTTAGGACCAAAATCGCCGCCGCCGCGGCCACCGCATACACGACACCGATGAGCGCTTCTTGCGGCACCACCGGCTTGCGCAATCGGGTGGCGGCGAAGAGCGCCGCTCCAATGAGCGTAAACGCCAGGGCGATGAGATATCCTTCAAAGGAGTGCAACCCAAATCCCCACAGGAAACCCAGGGTTGCGCCAAAGGCAGCGATCTGTGCCAGGGCCAGATCGACGAAAATCACCTCTCGCTCAATGACATGCAGCCCCAGATACGCGTGGATCCCGGTCAGAATCAGACAGGCCGCAAACGGCCGAACCATCAGCGAGAGAAAATCTATCATTCCCTTACTCACTTACTCACTTCGTCTGCAGTGCCCTCACCAGTTGATTCACATTATACTCCAGCATGGCGATATAGTCTGAGGCCTGGGAGACTTCGCCGACATTTTGGCACAGCAGGATCACTGTGGCCCCGGTGCGTTTCGCCAACGATGCGGCCGCTTCCCTCGGAAAGTACGACGACTGCACGATGCCGCGGACCTGATGGCTCACCATCTCCTGCCGCAGAAACTCCAGTTGCCGCGGCGTGGGAGGAATCCCGGGTTTCGGCTCAAGGAATTGCTCCATCCGCAAGCCGGCAAACCGCATCAGGTACGGCCATTCGTTGTGATAGCCCACCAACGCCTGGCCGTGAAACGGGGTTAACCGCTGTTGCCATTGCTGGATGGATTGATCGAGGCGCGACACCAACTCTTGCAGGCGCTGTTCGTAATCGTTGGCATGAGACGAATCTATCGCGCTGAGTTTTTCCGCAATTTCCCGCGCGATGATTTTCCCGTTCTGGGGGTCGACCCAATAGTGCGGATTGCCGTAGAGATGGATGTCGCCTTGCGCGCGCGTGGCCCCGGCAGCCGGCACGTCAAGCAGCGCGATCCCGCGCGAGAGATCTAATTCGCCCTCTCCGCCTGACATCACGCGCCGATTGCCAGCCGCATCCAAGAGCGGCCCGCGCCACAACTCCAAATCGAGACCCGCATGGATCAGCAGATCCGCCCGCTTCACTTTGACCACGTCACTGGGCTTGGGCTCAATGAAGTGCGGGTTGAATTTCGGTGAGGCAATATACGACACGTCCACATGTTCGCCGCCGATCGTCTTGGCGAGATCCGCGAACGTCGACATCGTCGCCACGACTTTCAGCTTCTGCGCCGCCTCACTTGGCCAACTCTGTCCGATGAGCAAGAGTCCCAGCACTACGGCCGCGCACCTGAAAAATCTCATCGTGATCTCCTCTTCTTGGCCACGTAGCCACTCGGTCACTTGGCCACTTGTTATTGCAATTGATGCTTATGCACCCCAATGGCCACGGTGCATTGCGCGAAGATGCTGTTGTCATCCCCGCCGGCCGCGAAGTTCGTGTGCTTAAACTGCAGCCGCCAGCGCGCAAACTCGCTTTGATAGAACGTCGCGTAACCGGACCACGCGGTGTCCGCATCCCGCGCCCGGATCCTAGGATCCAGATCAACCGGCTCGACGTAGTCGAACCGTCCGCCGAGGCCGAACCGAGGCGAGAGCCGGTAATCAAGCAGCGAATAGAATCCCCAGGGATGCTTGTTCAGCTTCGCGCTGATCTCTTCGCCGGTACCCTCGGCTGTTTCGACCAACAGGGATTCTTTCCGGCTCTGGAAGTACATCTCATTCTGCCATTTCAGCTTATTGGTCGGCGTGACATAGTGAATGAACGTGGTATCCACACCAAAGGCATGGACCTCGTAGCGGCGATCGGCGTCTTTTGAACCCAACAGATACGTGCTTCCGACTTCGAGGTTCGTCGAGTCGGAGACATCCCAGAAGTTCTTCAGGTGCGCGTAGTACGATGGCCGTCGTCGAGTCTCGCCGAAGAGCGTTCCGCCTTCGCCGACACCGCCTTCCATGATGCCAGCGGTCACCTCATGCGTCACCGCATCCCACGGCGCTGGCAGAAACCCGGTGATCTCTGCCCCAGTTCGAAACAACCCCTCAGCACCCAGATACTTCGTCACCACAAGAGGTGTATCAACGGTGTCAAGCAACTCTGTATGGGTCCCGCTCGCTTTGCCGACTCGCTGCCGAAAACGTCCCAAGCGCGCAACGAGCTCTCCCGGCAGCCCCCAGTGGGTGATGTACGCTTCTTCCAGCCCGGCTTCTTCGAAATCTGAGAAGGTCACATTCACATCGAATCGCGAGTAGGGATCGATGGGATGGCCAAAGATGAGTTCAATCTCGCGCACACTCAACTTGTCATTCCCCTCGCCATCGGCCGAACTTTCGGAGAGCTGGCCGGCGATATCGGCGACAACCCCAATCTCCGGATTGAGGGCAGAGAGGTTTGCCCCACCACCGGATGGTATCACGCCAGGCGGCAATGGCACGATGGGAAGCTGTGGGGTTTGGCCGCCCGCCTCGCCTTCCAAGAGCGTGAGGCGCCGTTGTTGGGCCTGCACCGTGGCGGAGAGTTCTTGGACTACTGCGGCCAGCCGCTGCACGTCTTGACGCAGTGTGGCCACATCCTCGGCGGCAGCCGCCAGGGGAGTGAACGCCGCGCAAGCAATGATGAGTAGGGATAATCGTTTCATCGGATCCTCCTATAACACCGCAAGTGATCTGCGGGAATCTGCGGAAATACTCTGCGGGAACCTGGGGTTACAGCGGAGGCGCGCGAGGAAGGGTGACGCGGATGACGTCGACGGCCCGCAGACATTGTGCGGGAGAAGATGCCATCGGCGTGATGCGCGCGGGCGAAGCGGTTTCAATCGCCGGCTGCGGCGGAGTCGCTGGAACGTGTCCGTGAATCTTGCATACACCGGCGGCATCGTGATGATGCGGAACGGCCGCACCCACCGCCAGCATGACGAGGCTCGCGCCAAGGAAACCGTACAGCAGTTGTCGAGTGAGGCGCGGCGCTCTCATCTGCTGCGTTTCACCAATTCATATCCGATGTCGTAGAGGATCAGGGCTGCGGCAAGGGCGAGTAACAACACCTGCTGAATCGCCTTGCCCCGCGCTAACCATTCGCGCCCCTCAAACACTTCTTCACGAAAGTACAGGGCGATCACCAGGACTGTCACCCAAATGACCGTTTTCCATTCGTTGCTGGCGGCAATGCCCTGCCACGTCCATCGTCCGGCGCGATCCGGGTAGCGCCGGCCCGTGGGAATCCATCGCGGCACGGCCCGCTCATATGCGGCGTACGCAGGATACGCGTCCTTGATGCGCGCTTCCTCCTCAGCCATCTTGCCGCGATACATCGTCAGGAAGAACACGAGGGCGATGAGGGCCAGCCACGCATTCCCCACCATCACGCAAAATCCCAACCCCAGCAGCATCGTGCCCAGATACAACGGATGACGGACAAACGCATACGGCCCTGCGGTGATCAGCCGCCCCTTCGGAATAATCGTCTGATCGGCGGCGATGTCTCGACCAGCTTTGACATGGCCGACATAGCCATTGGCCCACACCCGCAGGGTTTCCCCCAGCGCAATGATGGCGATGCCCCATGCCCATGACCCCTCGGTCGTGCGCGCGAAGAGCAGCAAGCCGATGACCAAAGGATAGACGAGCGCAAACCGCGCTTTTCTCAGGAATGTTGGGGGGGGCATGAGCACTCGCCCATTGTACCTCAGAGATTCTTCACAATCCAGATGAGGCCGAGCAGCAATCCTGAGAGGGAGGTCGCGATGACGAGCGCGCGATAGATGCGTTGGCCGGTGGCGTTGGCCCGTCGGTAGAATCGGCCGACGACATAGCCGTACGCGCTCATCGTCGTCGCGCAGCCCAGGCTGAAGAGGCCGATATAGAGGTAGGCCAGCCAGGTCGTCGCGATCAGCGTAATCGGCAGCAGCACGAACACTTCCGCCGTGCCCGAAGCGCCATGCACGATCCCGACGAGTGTGGGCGCAAACCGATGGACATGCGCCCTCCCAGGCTCATGAGAGTGGGGGTGCGTGTGCTCTGTGTTGCGATGCGCGTGGCGATGCGTATGCCGCCGCTCCTGCCACAACAACGCCAGCCGCCAAATCCCCAGCGCGATTAACGTCACACCAACCGCCAGCTCGGCGTAGCGCTCAAACCGGGGATCAAACTTCAGATGGAGAATCAAGATAAGCGAACCGAGCGCGAGCACGGTCACCGCGTGGCCCAGCGCCCAGCGAAAACCGAACCACGCACTCTTGATGGGATCCGGCTCCAGCGAAATAAAATGCGTCACCGCCGCGACATGATCGCGATCGAAGGCATGCCGCATCCCCAGCACCAGCCCCGTCGCCAACAACAAGACCGATTCCGGCGTCATTCGTCGTGAGCTCCGGCCCGCGTGGGGCCGGCTCCCAGGTCGAACGTCAGCGGCGTGTTGGTTTGCGCATTCGTGAGCGCCACCTTCAAGGACAGTCCCTCTGGACGTGCGTGGAGGAAGAGAAAGCCCTCGCGTCTGGTCTTCGGGCCGATGGGCCCGTCGGCGATTTCTTCCGCGGAGAAATCATGCCGCACATCGCCGCGCGTCAGCGGGCGCGCCGGGGTCTTGCCGCGGCGAAAGAGCGTGCGCGGAACAAAGGTCACGAGATGGCCGGTCCACTTGGCCCCCGAGACGACCAGGTTGGGATAGGCGTATTTGGCGACGGTGCCAGCCGGCAGATACTGCGCGTCGACCGAGGCTTTGGAAAACGTGTAGGTGCTGTTGCCGTCGTTCGCGATCTTCAGCAGCACCGGCTGGATGTTCCGCGCGATGAAATTCACGCCGAACACCTCTTCGCACGCCTCGGCGTCCAGCATCTCCGCCGACACCGCCACCTGCTCGCGCTCCTGCCGCCATGGCAAGTTCGCGGGCCGCAGCTGGTTCTGCGCTCCGAGCGCCGAAGGCGCGGCACCGGCAACCCCGCAGGCCGCGAGAAGTAGCGCCATGAGCCCGTGCCGCGCGGCGCGATCCCCACGGCGATAAGACCGTCCTTGAACCGTTCCCGCGCTCATCGCCCCGTATTTTACCAAAAACAGCAGCTCATGCGCACCGGTGATCATCCCGACGAGGGAAATTCCAATAATATGTGGGTCGCCGTCGATGGACAAAACACTTGTGGAACAGCCGCCGGCATCGTACCATGGGTACCGCGACTGCGAAGATGCCAACCGCCATCAAGGTGCCAACAACGAACGCCGCCCTCCACCAGTGGGTGCAGGAGTGCGCCGCCCTCTGCCAGCCCGAGGCGATCCTCTGGTGCAACGGCAGCGAGGCAGAGCGCGCCGCGCTGATGAAGGAGGCCTGTGCTCGAGGCGTCTTCATTGAACTGAACCAAACCGTCTTGCCCGGCGGTTACCTGCATCGCAGCCACCCCAACGACACGGCCCGCACCGAGCACTGCACGTTCATCTGCACCCCCGCGAAGAATGAGGCCGGCCCGACCAACAACTGGATGGCGCCGGAAGAAGCGTACCGCACCCTGCGGCAGTGCTTCGAGGGCTGCATGAAGGGGCGCGCGATGTACGTGGTGCCGTTTTTGATGGGCCACCCCGGATCGTCCCTGGCGAAAGTCGGCGTTCAATTGACCGATTCAATCTATGTCGCGCTGAGCATGCGCATCATGACGCGCATGGGTGAGGTGGCGCTGCGCGAGCTGGGCAACCGCCCCACCTTCACCCAGTGCCTCCACAGCGTCGGAGCATTGGATCCGAACCGCCGCTACATCTGCCACTTTCCCCAAGACAACACGATCTGGAGCTATGGCTCCGGCTACGGCGGCAACGCGCTGCTCGGAAAAAAATGCTTGGCCCTGCGCATCGGCAGCGCGCTGGCTCAACGCGAAGGCTGGATGGCGGAGCACATGCTGATTGCGGGCCTTCAAGCACCGGACGGGCAGATCACGTACTTTACCGGGGCGTTTCCCAGTGCCTGCGGCAAAACCAATTTGGCGATGCTGCGGCCGCCGCGGCGATTCGCCGAGGCGGGATGGCGGGTGACCACCGTCGGCGATGACATCGCATGGATGCGCGCCGACGCGCAGGGCCGCCTGCGGGCCGTGAATCCTGAGTTCGGCTACTTCGGCGTCATCCCGGGAACGAGCACGAAGACCAATCCCAGCGCGGTCGAGATCCTGTCGCATGACGCGCTGTTTACGAACGCCGCCTTGCTGCCTGACGGGACCCCGTGGTGGGAGGGCAAAGATGGCCCGGTGCCGCCGCAGTGCATCGACTGGATGGGCAAACCATGGACGCCATCTTCAGGGACGAAAGCCGCGCACCCGAACAGCCGGTTCACCGCGCCGCAGGCGCACAACCCCCAGCTGGATCCGCGCTGGAATGATCCCCAGGGCGTGCCGATTTCGGCGATCATTTTCGGCGGACGGCGCAGCACGACGGTGCCGCTGATCACCGAGGCGTTCAACTGGACGCATGGCGTGTATCTTGCCGCGACCTTAGGATCCGAGACGACGGCCGCGGCCACCGGCGCTGTCGGTGTTGTGCGGCGCGATCCGATGGCGATGCTGCCGTTCTGCGGCTATCATATGGGCCGCTACTTCACCCACTGGCTCTCGATGGAGCGGCGTTTGAGCGCCGCGCCGCGCATCTTTTTCGTCAACTGGTTCCGCACAGACAACACCGGCAAGTTTCTCTGGCCAGGCTTCGGGGAAAATATCCGCCTGCTGCAGTGGATCGCAGCCCGCTGCCAGGGCCGCGCGGGTGCGATCGAAACGCCGCTGGGCTTGATGCCCAAGCCTGAAGAGATCGACCTCGATGGCTCCGGAGTGACTCGCGCGCAGTTTGAGCAGGCGCAAGCGATCGACCGCGACACCTGGAAGACCGAAATCGCCTCGCAGAGCGAGTTCTTCGCCACACTCAGCACCGACGTCCCCTCGGCCCTGCTGCGCGAGCGCGACGCGCTGCTGCGCCGTTTGTAACACTCCGGCATATGCGTGCCCAGAGAGCCGGTGGCGTCCCAGCTTAACTCGTTGGCTGGGTGTCCGGGGCAGGTTTTTTCATACGGTCCTCGAACCCGGTCTTGATCTGCTCGAGGACGGAGGAGGAGACGACATACACCGTCTGCGGAGCCGGCGGTGCTGGAAACGGCAGCACGCCGTTGCGTACCATGAGGGGCGGGATGGCGGTGACCTTGACGTACCGGGCGTCGGTTGAGCCGGCCCGCGTTCCCCCGACGGCCAGCTCGATGGGCGCACCCTCCTTTTTCGTCAGCCTCAACTGCCAGACAGGCTGCTCAAGGCCGTACCCTGAGCCGTCCGGATCCACCACCTCCGTCGCATTGAGGTTCGCGAGGCTCTGAAGATACGGCGCCAGGTCGGCCTCGAGCCGCCGCCACTCCCCGCTCCCTTCCCGCAGCTCAACGCCGGTGACCGTCTCCGGCGCCGCATCAAAAAGCCGCCGGTCCACCCAGCTTTCGGCTTTCAGGGTCGCCGACTCGAGATTGCCGAAGATCCCCAGCTCGGAGGAGAGCAGATTGGACCGGCACAGAAACACGGCGGGAGAACCGGCGCGCCGGAGAAAAAACTGATCCCAGCCCACGGACTTGGTCCCCAGCAGCACGTGCAAGAGCTCTGTGTTGCGCTGGGAGAGCGTGATGTGGATGGCCTTGGCATCGGTAATGCCGAAATCGTCAAACAGCTGCTCGCGATTGCCGCGCCGCTCGCCGGTCAGCTCCGTCAGCCGTGTGAGCAGCCGCTTGATCCGCTCGCCATCCGCTTTCGCGTGCCAGGCGGAGGGGACGGTCCAGGTCGATTCGGTTTTCGCTAACTCGATCGCCGGGGCTTCCGGGGTTCCCTTCGAGATCGTGATCCGATCCGCCGCCCCGGTATCGACGCGGACATCGAGCGACTGCGTCTCCTCGCGGAAGACCTCCTTGCGCGGCTGGAAGCGCTTGATCGCCACCGCCGCCACCAGCACCGCCAGCACCACCCCAAGGATCGTCAACTGCCGTGAATTCATTTACGCCGTCGCTTCCACCAACTGCACATATTGGCGCTTGGCGCGCCGGCGCATCAGCATGCGCATCCAGCCGGCCCCCGCCATGAGCAGCGGCACGAGCAGGCATACGAAGAACCGCCACCAGGCCTTGACGCCCGAGGCCATCGGAGCCATCGAGCGGTCCACCGGCTGCTTCGCCCGAATCTGAATCAGCGACTCGCCTAAGGTCAGCGCATCCACCGCATTCAGCAGAAACGTGGCGTGGCTGCCGGCCCGGATCAGCTGCTCCTGAAACGGGGTGAAGGCGCCGATCACGAGCAGCTTGCCCGCCGCCGGAGTCAGCGGGGTGGCCCTGGCCGAGGCAAACGGATCCGCGAATGTCCCCTCCAATAAGACCGCCAAGGGAAAGGGCCCGCGCGGATCCGCCGCGGCAGGGCGCGCCGTTTGGCTCAACTCGCCCAAACGCTCCGTCGGAATCAGCCATGAGTCGGCGCTGGAACGCATGAGCGTCCGCGCCTGCACCTGGCGCGCCTCGAGGGTCGACCGATCGATCGTCAGCGCCGATCCCCAGAGATAGAAGAAGGGCGCGAGCCGCGACGTGATGGACACCTCTTGATTCATGGTGTCAGGATTGACGCGGATGTGCACCGGCAGCTTCAGCGGCAGGTTGAAGGCAAAGGGCCCCAGCCGCATGCCGCTGCCCACATTCACCGCATCCTGGCTTGCGTCCAGCAAGATGCGCTCCTCAAGGCCCACACCCCACGCGGTGAGCATCGCCGAGAGATTCGGCGTTTCCGGCTTCGGGCTGACCGTAATTTCCCCGCGGCCGGAGAAGGTGTACTCGAACCGGCGGGCCTGTGCGGCCAGAAACACCGACCCGCCCTCCACGAGAAATTTGCTGATGAGCCGCTGCTGCGTTTCGGTGAGCGACTTCGGCTCAAGCAGCATCAGCGTCTTCGTGTCCTTCGGCATCGACGCCTCGTCTTTCAGCTCGATGCGGTTCACCGTGTAGCCTTCGGACCCCAGCAGCTCGGGGATGAGCTTGTACTCATCCGCCACCTGCTGCTCGGGGACTTTTTGGCCGGCTTGCTCGAGTGCCGCGCGCAACTGAGGATCGATCGGCGTTTCCGTCACCGGGGCCACCAAGGCGATGGCGGGGGTGCTCGGCAGCGTCATCCGGTAGATCTTGGAGAGCAGCAGATATTCGAGCTGCTCAAGATTCTGGGGGATGATGCGCGGCAGGATCTCATCAGGCTTTTCCTTGTAGGCGATCGCCATCGACGAGTACACCAGCCGCACGCCAAGCTCGTCCGCCTCAATCGATTGCACCTGAAACGGCTGGATGCCTTTGCGGCGCGCGCTCGCCTCAAGCGACTCCTCACCTTCTCTTTCTTGCTCCACCCTCGCGGCCTCCATGCGGAACACCTTGTAGTCGAGCTGGCCGTTGGATGCCAACCGGAACTCATCGAGCTTATCCAGCACGTCGCGTTCCAGCGTCTTCATCGCCGTCGGCATCTTATCCTCAGGCGAAACGTAATACTTGATCGTCACCGGGGCCGGCAGCTCCCGCAAAATCTTTTTGGACACCGGCGAGATGGTGTAGATCCGTCCGGCGGTCAGATCGAACCGAGCGAGGGCCACATCGGAGAGCAGCCAGTTACCCGCGACGAAAATCCCCGCCGAAACTAGTATCGCCGTGACAAACGTCTGGCGCTGCTTGGGACGCATCCGCCCCTCAATCCAAAATCCATTCAGGATCAGCATCAGCAGCGTGCCCAATCCGAAATACCCCACATCCCGCCCATCGATGACGCCTCGCTCAAAGCCGCTCACATGCTGTGTCACCCCCACATACTTCAGCACGATCCCGCCGAGTCCGTGGATCCAACCATCAATCGTGGAGGCGATGAATTCCGTGCCGAACAAAAATAAGACAAAACAGGCCACCATCCCGACGATAAACGCCACGATCTGATCGCGGCACAACCCGGAGAGAAACATCCCCACCGCCAGGAAAAACGCGCCCAGGCAAATCGCCCCCAGGTAGCCACCGATGATGGGGCCCAGGTCGGGCTTGCCGATCATGTGCAGCATGATGGGAATCGGCAGTGTGGACAGCAGCGCGAGCACGTAAAAGATCAGGCTGGCGAGGAATTTTCCGAGGACCAGCTGATGCGGCGGCATCGGCAACGTCAGGAGCAGCTCGTAGGTGTTGCCTTGCTTTTCCTCGGCCCACAGGCGCATGGTCACCGCCGGCAAAAACACGCAGAGGATGACCGGCAGGACTTGGAAGAACGCGCGCATGTCGGCCCGCGACGCCAAGAAGAATTGCGACATGAAGAGGAAGCCGACCAGCGACGCGAAGACCACCAAGAAGATGTAGGCGATCGGCGAATTGAAATACGCCGCCAGTTCTTTGCGGATCAACGTCACGAGACGGCTCATGGCGCCGCTTTTGATCCTCGTAGCAATGCAAGAAAGGCTTCTTCAAGATCGGCGGTTTCCTCGGCGAGCTGAAACAGCGGCCAGCGATGCGATTTGACCGCCTCATCCACCAGCCGAATCAGCGGTTTGCCAGAGCCTGCGCGCAGCAAAAACTGATGCACGCCGGAGCCGAACACTCCGAGGTACCGCACCTCCTCGCAGACATTGAGCGACTGCAGCGCCTCCTGGACCTCCTGTTGATTCGCCTGCACGGCCAGGCGAACGCGCTGCCCTTTGAGCGCCTTCTGCGTAATCTCCTCCCGCGTGCCATCGGCCACGATGCGCGCGTTATTGATGATCACGATGCGGTCGGCGAGCGCTTCCACTTCCTGCAGGATGTGCGTGGAAAACACGATCGTTTTCTGCTGGGCCAGGCTGCGGATGAGCGCGCGGATGTCAAGAATTTGGAGCGGATCCAATCCGGACGTCGGCTCATCTAAGATCAACACGTCCGGGTCATGGATCAGGGCTTGCGCCAGCCCGACGCGCTGCCGATAGCCTTTGGAGAGTTCGGAGAGGGTGTGTTTCCAGACCAGCTTGAGACCGCACGCTTTCTTCACGAAATCCAGCCGCTCGCGTAAGCGGTTAGCGTCCACTCCTCGCACATTGGCAAGGAAGATGAGATACTCCTCGACTTGCATGCCGAAGTAGAGCGGTGCGGTCTCCGGCAGATACCCCAAGCAGCGGCGCACACCCATGGGGTCTTTCAGGACATCGTGGCCGGCGACCTCGACCGTGCCCTCTGACGGATACAGGTAGGTGGTCACCACGCGCATGAGCGTGGTCTTGCCCGCGCCATTGGGGCCGAGCAGCCCCAAGATCTCGCCGCGATTCACAGAAAACGACACGCGATCCAGCGCCGTGTACGCGCCGTAGCGCATGCTCACATTGCGAATCGTAATCATCTTATTGAAATTGTATCGCGCGCCCTCGCACTGTCAAGAGGGAACCCTGCACCCTCATAGCAGAAGCTGGTATGCGCCTAGTGCATCCTCGGAATGCCCGCGGCGCGGTGGAATTGGCGCAGAGCGGCCTCGGCATCAAAGCGGCGGCCCCAAATCTCGCGGCCGTAGGTGCGAAGAAAGTGCTCCACCTGCTGGCGGAACTGCCAGAGGGCTGGAGATTTTGGACTTTCGCGCAGGGCCTTCGCCCAGACACGAATGAGTGAGGCGGAGGGTACGCGTTGGCGCTTCAGCACGGTCACCACGTCCTGCACATCCAGTGCATAGTAGCGCCCGAGCTTGCCAATCGACCAATAGATCGGATCGAGCAATCGCACGGTGAGTGCTCCGAATCGTCGATACGGCAAGGTATGCCGACGGTAGTCGAGCAGCGTAATACTGCCCCACCGGTCGATGTCTTCCGCATAGTTCACCTGAATGCCGGTCTGCTCGATGGTGCGGTTGACCGCCACCTGGAATTGTTCCCAGGTGGCGCGTGCCTTTCCAGCGAGCTGAACGCCGAAATCGATATCCTGGCTCGGCCGGACGTGTCCCCACAACGACCCGGCCGCCGCCCCGGTGACAATGAGGGTCCCGGGCCGCTTGAACTCTCTGGCCAAGATCCTGAAAAAACGATCAATGGTTTTAGGGTTCATGCGCGCTGCCGTTCCAAGACGCGATCGGCGAACATCTGAATCGCCGTGCGACCGTAGCGATGTGTCAACTGCGCCCAGGCCGCCAGGGTTCGGCGCCGGCTGATCCGCGGCCGGCTCCACTGGCGACGGGCGGCCCGCGTCCGAAGTGCGAGCAGCATCTGCAACGCCTCAACCGTCCTCTGTTCGGTAGGCTCTGTCACCGATCGGTCAAACGCCACGGCATCCGCAATGCGTTCAATCGTCCGACGCGAGAGCGAAGGCAACGCGCCCGAAGCTGGGGCTGGGGCCATCCCATCAACAAGGATCCCCGGCCGAACGTCGAGTGCGAGGGCCAGCGATCGGAGTGTTCCCAACGACACTTCGCGCCGTCCCTGCTCAATCGCCGAGAGGTTCGGCCGGGGGATGTGCGCCTTCTGGGCGAGAGCGGCTTGGGTCAGGCCCCGCCGCAGCCGCCAAAGGAGAACCGTTTGATTGAACGGGAGCATGATTAAAATGTAGCATCTTTACTACATTATGTCAATTCTTGCCTGCCGCAGAGCGTTTAGAGATTGATGGGGCACTGGATCTTGCCTTTGTGCTTGACGTAATACTCTTGGTGATACTCCTCGGCAGGATAGAACGTCGGGGCCGGAGCGATGTCGGTGACGATGGCTTGGCGATAGGCTCGGCCGCGCGTCAACGCTTCCCTGACCTGTTCGGCGATCTGCTGCTGCTCCGGATTGTGCGTAAAAATCGCCGAGCGGTACTGATCGCCGATATCCGGGCCTTGGCGGTTTTTCGTCGTGGGATCATGGATCTTGAAGAAATATTTCACCAGCTGCTCATAGGTCACGACCTTCGGATCAAACTCCACCATCACCGCCTCAGCATGGCCGGTGGTATGCGAGCAGACCTGCTCATAGGTGGGATCCGCCGTGTGGCCGCCGGTGTAGCCAACCACCGTGCCCTTCACCCCAGTCACTTGGCTAAACGCATATTCCACTCCCCAAAAACATCCGGCGGCAAAGGTCGCTTTTTCGGTCATTGGAGTCTCCATGGTTTGAATCGGCGCAGCCATTCCCAGCGCGCACAGCAGCGCAAGCCCTGCCGCAGCACGTCTCCTCATCGGACGGATGCCTTGCAAGGATGCCACACGACCAGCCATCGACGGGCTGATTGCAGCAGCATCAGGAGGGTGCAGCCCATCATCACGGCCGTGAGGATCACGTTGAGCATGCCGATCCCATACTTGCCGGGTTGGGCGGCCAGCGGCAAAAAATTGTTCCAGATGCTTTGCCAGGCGGCGGTCAGCGTCGTGGTCGCCACAAAGATCATCGGCAGCAGCGTGACCCACGCATACCGGGCCTTGCCCATGTTGATGAGCACGGTCGTGCCCACGCACAGCGCGATGACCGCCAGCAGTTGATTCGCGATGCCGAACATCGGCCAAATCGTGGAGATGCTGCCGGTCAAAATGAAATACGACCACGCCGCCACCACCAGGGCGCTTGAGATCAGCGTGCCGGGCATCCAATCGGTCTTCGCAAACGGCGCGTGGAGCTTGCCGAGAAATTCCTGCAGGAGAAAGCGCGCCACCCGCGTGCCGGTATCAATCGTCGTCAAGATAAAGAGCGCCTCAAACATGATAGCGAAGTGATACCAGTACGACATCAATCCCTTCATGCCGGGCAGCGCGGTAAACACCTGCGCCATCCCGATGGCCAGCGACACGGCCCCGCCGGTGCGCCCGGCCACGTGCTCTCCGACTTGGACTTCAAGCTGCGATAGGTTAACCGGGGCGAAGCCCAGGCTGGCGAATTTTTCCGGCGAGACATTGATCGCGAAATAGTCGCCCGGATACAGCGCTGAGCACGCCACCAACGCGGTGATCCCCACCAATCCTTCCATCAGCATCGCCCCGTAACCAATGGGGCGGATGTCCTGCTCGTTATTGATCATTTTCGGGCTGGTCCCTGAGCCGACCAGCGCATGAAACCCTGAGATCGCCCCGCACGCAATCGTGATGAACACAAACGGAAACACCTTGCCGGGGATGATCGGACCGCCGCCGTGGACATACGCGCTGACCATCGGCTGCTGCAGCAGCGGATTGACCCAGAGCAACCCGAGGATCAGGCAGGCGATCGTGCCGACTTTCATGTACGAGCTGAGATAATCCCGCGGGCACAACAGCATCCACACCGGCAGCACCGAGGCGATAAAGCCGTAGGCGGCCATCGCATACGTCACCCCGTGAGGCGACAGGGTGAGGAACGAGGCGATCGGCGAGAGCGCCACCCACCGCCCGGCGACGACCGCCAGGATCATGCCGGCCACCCCGATGAGCGAGGCCTCGGCGATGTGCCCCTTGCGGAACCGGTACATGTACAGCCCGACGAAGAGGGCTAGCGGAATGCTGCAGCCGATCGTAAAGACACCCCAGGCGCTCTCCCGCAGCGCGTTGACGACCGCCAGCCCAAGGCCGGCGAGTGCCACGATAATGATGAACATGATCGCAATTGCTGTCGTGGCCCCGGCCACCGGGCCGATTTCCTGGCGGGCGATGGCAGCTAGCGAGAGGCCGTTGCGCCGTGTGGAGGCGAATAAAATAATGAAATCCTGCACCGCCCCGGCGAGCACGACACCGATGAGCAGCCAGAGAAATCCAGGAAGAAAACCGAATTGCGCGGCGAGCACCGGGCCGATGAGCGGGCCGGCCCCGGTGATGGCGGCGAAATGGTGCCCGAAGAGCACCCAGCGGTTGGTGGGATGGTAGTTCGTGCCGTCGGCCAGCCGATGCGCCGGGGTCTTGCGCGCGCGGTCAAGCCCGACGACGCGATACGCGAGAAACGCGCTGTAGTAGCGGTAGGCGATCGCCAGCACGCAGAGCGCTCCGAGCAGAAACGGCAGGGCCCTCATGGCATCAGAGCGGTAAATCATCCTGCGTGAAGAGTCGAAAGTCGACGCGCCCCAGCGTGCGGCTTAGTTTCGTCCTGGCGAACCGCTGCCGCAAGGCTGACAATTCTGCTGAGGCTTCGCGCGGATTCAGCCGCGCCCACTTGCACTCGGCCACAAGATGCGTGGAGGAAGACGGTTTCCGCCAGACCACATCCAATTCCACATCCCCTTCCCAGTATCGGCCTGAGCCAGGATGCCGCTGACGGCAGAACTGCTCCCATTGCTGAGCCACATGGCGTTGCAGCATCATGTGCCGCTCGGCCAGGCGCATACTCTGCCAGCGACTGCGGCATGGCAGGAAGACGCCGTAGTAGAAACAGAGCGCAGGATCTCGAAGGCTATACAAGACTTTCTTGGTCGTGCGTGGCGACTCCCCGAATGGCAGCTCGCGTTGAAGGAATCCTAATTCGAGCAGCAGGGCCAGCGGGCGGGAGAGATTGCCATGGACGGTGCCCACACGCGCGGCCAGCTCGCTGGGCTTGGTGACGCCTCGCCCCACCAAATCCAGAATCGCCTTCGGGATCGCTCCGGTGATGCCTTCCTCACGCAGCCAGTGGATCGGCTCTTCCGCCAAGATCGCCGAGGGAGAAAAATACAGCGCCTCCGCTTGGTGGATGATCGACCCTTTGGGCATCAGCTGCCAATAATGCGGCACCCCTCCGACCAGCGCAAACCGGGTAAAGGACTGCGGGTTGCGAGGCTGATAGCGGAGCGCGCGACAGAACCACTCGTAACTTAACGGCTCCAACTGCAGATGCGCCAAGGCGCGTCCGTAGAGGGGAGCGGTCTGCTGCAGCACGTAGGAATAGAGCATCGCTTGGGATGACCCCGACACGAGCAGCAAGGTATGCTGTTTGGGGAGGTCATGGTCGATCCACTTCTGGAGCAGGCTCGGCAGGCTCGCGTCAGCCTGCGCCCAGTACGGAAACTCATCAAAGATGAGCAGCCGCGGGAGCCGTTCACGCGAGAGGAGTTTGAAAAATTCCTCCCACGTCCTGGGCACGATGCCACGGAAAATCGGCAGAGCCTCCCGCAGCTCCTCCGCAACATGCAGGAGTTGTTGCTGGGGCGTGCCTTCGACCGCCTGGTGGTAGAGCCCGCCGAAGCGCCGAATGGCTTCGGTGAGCAACGCGGTCTTGCCCACCCGTCGTCGGCCGGTGACATACCCAAACGCGCCTCGGCCGAGGAGCCGCTGCACCTGAGTGAGTTCCTTACTTCGATCCCAAAACGGTCGCATGCTAATATGCTACATTACAAACATCATGTTTGTCAAACATAACTATTGATTTCGGGATCTATCGGTCTGCGCGGTGAGGGGAACGTATCGGGAGGGCGCCACCGAGCGGCGAGGTGGCACGTCGAGCTCAAACAGGCGGCTAACAATTTTCCCCATAAGGGGAATTTATCCTGATAAATTTCGCTACCGCGGGCGCTTGGGCTTGTCTTCGAGGCGGGCGAGGCGATCTTCGAGGCGGGCAACACGTTTGAGCGTCTCACTCAGCGATTTGAGCAGCTGGGGGAGGCGGCTGAGGGCCGCCATTTGCTGCTTCGTCTCTTGCACCGAACGCGCGGGGAACCCCCACACGCTGTCTCCGGTCTTCACGGCTTTCGTCACCACGCTGGCTGCGCCGACGCGGACGCGCTCCCCGAGGGTGACATGATCCACGACGCCGGCCTTGCCCCCGAGCATGCTGTAGTGGCCGATGCTCACACTGCCCGAGAGCCCCACCTGCCCGGCCATGATGACATGCTGGCCGATGCGGTCGTTGTGCGCGATCTGCACCAAGTTATCGATCTTGGTCCCGCGCTGAATGAGCGTGGTCCCGATCGTGGCGCGGTCAACACAGGAGTTGCAGCCGATTTCCACATCATCTTCAATCACGACATTGCCCACCTGCGGCACTTTGATGTAGCGTCCCTCGTGAAATACATAGCCGAAGCCGTCGCCGCCGATCACCGCCCCGCCATGCAGCATGACGCGGTTGCCGAGAATGGTCTGCCGGTAGACAACCGCGTTCGGGCCGATGAGGCATCGCTCCCCGATGGTCACATCATCGCCGATGAAGGTGCCGGCTTCAATGATCGTGCCGCGGCCGATGCGCACGCGGTGGCCGATGACCGCGTTGGCCCGGATATCCACGTGCTCGCCCAACTCGATCGTGTCGCCGATGACCGCGCTGGGATGCACGTGCCCCTCAGGGAGCGCCACCGGATAGAATAACTCGAGCAGCAGCGCAAACGCCAGCTTGGGATCCGCAACACTGATGCCGGAGCGGCCTTGCAGCTCGGTGACCGCGGATGTCACCAGAATCGCGGAGGCCTTGCTCTGCAGCGCTTGGGTCAGGTGCCGGGGGTCTTCGGCAAAGGTAAGCTCCCCCTCTTGCGCGGCGTCAAGATGGTTGAGGTTCCTGATGCGGATAGCGCCATCCCCGATCAGACGGCCTTTGAGATGGGCCGCAAGGGCTTCGAGTGTCTGTTCCATCGGCGGGCTCCTCGTGACGTCTTTAAATAATTATGGGTAAAGTCGTACTTTAGCCACCTGGATGATGAGTATGTTGCTCAAGCAAGTACATGAGCTGTTGAACTTGTTGATCGATGGAGAGTCGGCGATGATTGTAGCGCCAGACGTACTCGGCCAAGTACAGTGGCAAGC
>JACQWM010000052.1 GCA_016209275.1 Candidatus Omnitrophota bacterium | reverse complement strand
GGACCAGATAGAGCGCCACACCGAACAGGACACAGCCGAGGGCTTGTTTGACCCACGTCAGCCAGGCGCCGGAGCGCGGCAGCCGGTGGAGCTGTCCGGCGAAGATGCCGAGGAACAGATACGGCAGCCCCAGCCCAAGCGCCAGCGCGAAGAAGAGCCAAAACCCCACCACTGGACGGCCGAGCTGGCCGACGTACAGCAGCATCCCCAACACAAATGGCCCGATACATGGCGCAGCAATGATCCCAACCGTCAGCCCCATGATGAGCGCCCCGACCGCGCCTGTCCTGGCGACTCCCAACCGGCTGGTGAGCGCCGCCGGGATCCGAAACTCAAACAATCCGCAGAGACTCAAGCCGAGCGCGACCATCACCATGGCAACAAATACCGGCACCCACGGCTGTTGGAGCGTTGCCCCCAACATGCCTCCGGTCAGGCTCGCCACGAGCCCTAGCGTCGAGTAGGTGATCGCCAGCCCCAGCACGTAGCAAACGGCCAGCAGCGCCGTGCGAGCCACCCGTTGCTGCGCCTGCCCGGCAAAGAAGCTGATGGTGATGGGGATGAGCGGGTAGACGCAGGGGGTGAGGTTCAGCGCCAGACCTCCGAGAAATGCGAAGAGAAATCGGCTGATTGTGGTCGTTTCCGTGTCCATCACTATTTATGATGCGCAAACACTGGAAACGGTTCGTCACGTGCAAGGGCGACTAGACAAAATGAGCGCACTGGACGGCGTCCAGCAAGGCGGCACAGAGGAATACGGAGTCCGGCAGTCTTATGGCGTGGGTTGACCTTGCTCTGCGCTACGCGGACTCGTTATCCACATAGTGGGACCTGCCTGCATAGGCTCCTTCATCGCGCTTCACCTCTTTTCTGGTGTTTCCATCTGCTTCGGCGGACACCGGACACTCCCATAGGAACAGAACACGCAGCAGTCACCTGCGTTCGGCCGCAACGTTGCCGAACATTTCGGGCACTGGTAGAAGTACTGGCAGGCATCAGTGGGCATGGCGGCTTCCTGCCTATGGCCGCACTGCGGGCAGGTGATCGTAGAACGCAACGTGATCATCGCCCCTCCATCTCTGCGGTGGGCTGCATCCGTTGTGCGACGCAATCCATCATCTCCCACAGCCGCAGGCCGGGAATCCAGCTCACCCGGAAGTGCTCCACGCGCGAGAGCGACCATCCAGCATCCCTCAGCAGCCGTTCGAGCTCCTGCGTGGTATACATCCGTACGTGCGTGGGATCCACGCGGACCTTCCACCAGTTGATGACCCGACAGTGCCACGGGTTGCGGCACCAGTCGAGGAGGAGCAGCCGCCCCGTGGGCTTGAGCACGCGGGCGAACTCCGCCAGCACGCGCTCCGGCTGCCGGAAGTAGTGAAGACTACTGCAGCAGAGCACCCAATCGAAGGTCTGCTTACCAAACGGTAAGGCCTCGGCCAGGCCGTGCTGGAAACCCACTCGGGGTTCACCCACCCACTTCTGGCAGGCGATGTTCAGCATGGCTTCCGAGCCATCAACACCCACGATGCGGGCCTCCGGCACCCGGGGCAAGAGCCAGCGGAGCAGCTCGCCCGTCCCGCACGGCACATCAAGGATTGATGGGGCATGAGTATCTCGCAGGTAGCGTGCGACTCGGCTGAATGTCTCGGCATGATAGCGCCGCCACTGGCGGTCGTATCCCGCGGCCAACGTCTCGTATTTCTGCAGCACAGGCGTGGAGTCAGTCATCTTGTGGCCACCCTCTTCCTTCGTTGGATAAGATGAAAATCGGCGATTTTTCGACTCTCCAGTTAACTGGAGAGTCAAGAGCCTTGATGTCCGCGCGGATGCTCGAGGAACTTGATCAGCGTGGAGAGCTCAGTTGTGGGAAGGTTGCAGACGTCGTTCTCGCAGACGTACGCGGTCGCCTTGCCTTGAAGCGGGTTCTGCGCCTTGATGAACGGAACAAGCGCCTCGACCGCGTGGGCGGCCCCGCCGACCGGATGCACCGCCAGCACCGCGCGGGGGAGAAATCGCCCGTAGACGGCGCGGAGCATCTGCTGGGTATCTGCCGAGGCTGGATCGCCAGCGATCACGATTTCCTGCGAGGGGCCGAGCCAAACGTCCATCGCGATCAACAACTGTGGAAAGGCGTGGGGGGCCTGGCTGACCTGGCCAGCGAATGCCTGGAGCAGCCACTCCGCGTGGCGCTGGAGCTCCTTGTCCATGGTGAGTTGGCCCAAACGCACGAGAACGAGTGCCGCAACCGAATTGCCGGAGGGCAGCGCTCCATCGTAGAGTTCCTTGGTCTGCGCGATGAGCCGCTCATTCTGGTCGCCGCTGAAGAAGAAACCGCCGGCCTTGTCGTCCCAGAAGAGCCGGGTCATCTCCTGCGTGAGCCGCTTCGCCTCCGCCAGCCATCGCGTTTCGAACGTCGCCTCATAGAGGTCCAACAGCCCCCAACTGAGAAACGCGTAGTCATCCAAGAACGCGGGAATGGAGGCTTCGCCGTCGCGGTAGCGGTGCAGCAACCGGCCATTTTCCTGCAGTCGTTCCACGAGGAAGCTAGCCGTCTCGCGAGCCGCTTGGGCATAGCGCGGCTCATCCAGCACCCGGGCCCCGTAGGCCAGTGCGCCGATCATGAGCCCGTTCCAATCGGTAAGAATCTTATCATCCCGATGCGGCCGCTGACGCTCGTTTCGGACCGCGAGGAGTTTGCCCCGTGCCGCCTTCAGCGCCGGCACACGTTCGATCGGCGCGACGATGGAGAGAATCGTCGTGCCATGCTCGAAGTTACCACCCGGAGTGACCCCGTAAAACCGTTTGACGAGCGCAGCATCTTCTGGGCTCAGCGCGGCGTCGATTTCCTGCGGCGTCCAGACGTAGTAGTCGCCCTCCTTGCCGACCTCGCCCGCATCTTCCGCGGAGTGAAACGCCCCGGTGGCATCGGCCGCGTGCCCAGCGGCACGCGGCACTTCCTTCGCCACCCCGATGGTGGCTCGGTCGCGCATGTCACGCAGGACGTATTCGAAGATGTCGCGGGCCGTGTCAGCGTACTGGGCCTTGCCCGTTACTTGATACGCTTCGAGGTACGTGCGGGCCAGCAGCGCTTGGTCGTAGAGCATCTTTTCAAAATGCGGCACGAGCCACTGCTCATCGGTGGAGTAGCGGTGGAAGCCGCCGCCGAGCTGGTCATGGATGCCGCCTCGGGCCATCGCCTTCAGCGTCGTTTCCACCATCTCGAGCGTGGCGGGATCGTGGTGGTGAGACCAGACCCGCAGCAAGAACGAGAGGCTATGGCTGCGTGGAAACTTTGGGGCGGAGCCAAAGCCGCCATGCGCCGGATCGTACTGCTGAGCCAGCTGCGTTGCGGCGCGCTCGATCACCGCCCTTGTCACGGAAGCCGAGGGGTCGGCCTGGGCACTGGCTTGGATGGCCTGAGTGAGCGACTGACTGGATTGAAGGATCTCAGCCCGCTTGATCTTCCAGGCGTCGCTGATCGAGCTGAGGATCGTGGTGAATCCCGGACGACCGAACCGCTCCTCTGGCGGAATGTACGTCCCGCCCCAAAAGGGCTTGCCCTCAGGGGTGAGAAACACGCTCATCGGCCAGCCGCCGGAGCCGGTCATGGCCTGCACGGCCGTCATGTAAATCGCGTCGATGTCCGGCCGCTCCTCCCGGTCGACCTTGATGGCGACCACGGTGTCGTTCATCACCGTGGCGACCTCAGGGTTCTCGAAGGACTCCTGCTCCATGACATGGCACCAATAGCAGGTCGAGTAGCCGACCGATAGGAAGATTGGTTTATCTTCACGCGCCGCTTTGGCAAACGCCTCTTCACCCCACGGATACCAATCTACCGGATTATAGGCGTGCTGCAGAAGATAGGGACTCTTCTCGCGGATGAGCCGGTTGGGTTGCTGTTCCGGATGGGGTCGTGACATCGCTGCTGGGTTCCTCGACGAAGACGCGGCAGGCCCGCCTGCCTCGCCACGCTCGGGGCGGGCAGGCAGACACCCGCACGACACCAGGGCGGCGCTCAACAACACCAGCAGCAGGCCGAGATCCGGCCGCGCTCGCTTCGAGGGCATCCGCCGCGCATCGTCACTGGAGGGCGCCGCTGTCCGGCGAACTCACCGGGATGCGGTTGTCCTGCTCGTCATAGGTATAGCGCGCCTGGCCCTCGACTTTGTGGATACGTTGATCAACAACCTTGAGTTGCTCACCGGTCGCCTCGACATCGAAATCAAGATCCAGCACTTCGCCGGTCTGCGTGTCGCGCATGTCGGTGCAGGAATAGTAGAGGTCGCCGGTCTTGCCGACGCGATCGTGGACTCGCACAAACTCCAAATTGCGCGTGGTCCCGGTCACCGGATCATCGATCGAAAACGTGCCTTGCTCCGTGGCGATCCCCTGCACGTGCTGCTGAATCGTTTGGCGAATCTGCTCCGCCGATGGCTCGGCGCTGACCGCCTGGCCCCCATGCTCGTGCGCGGCACCTCCATGCTCCTTGCCGCCATGTTCCGCGGCACCGACAGAACTCGCCACGCCCAAGAGCCCGCTCACCCCGATGACCACGAACCCATGGACCGTCCGGCACCTCATGTCGTCCTCCCCTGTTGAAGGTCCGAAAACCGGACCTCGACGCCCACATCCGAAGACGCTTGCCCATCGATTTCTACATACGGAGCGAAGAATATGTTCACCGGCTCGCCCTCCTGCGCGGGGATGAGCCGGATGTCCCGCCCTGTGCTGATCAGAAACCGGCGAGAATCATGTGCCCCGAAGTAGTAGTCCGCCAGCTCCGGGTGCTTCCAGGCCTCCGAGGCATCCACCGGCACCCAGCCTCGTCCCTGCGCATAGAACTCCGCCCAGCAGTGATAGCCGGGAACAATCCCTGAGGGCGCTTCAGGAATGACGAACCCGATCTTGAATCGAGCGGGGATCTGCTGCGCGCACGCCATGGAAATGAAGAGGGAGTGGAAGTCGGTGCAATTGCCCCTGCCCAGCGCGCAGGCCCGGCGCGTGTCGCCCCGGCCCCAGCCCGGCACGGTTTTATCGTAGACCATGGCCTGGCGGACCGCATCGTAAATGCCCCGCGCCTGTCCCGCCAAGGTCAACCGTCCAGCGGCCGCCTGTCTGGCTCTGGCGCGCACCTCCTCATCGACGATCACTAGCCCGCTGGGCCGAAGGCTGCGCTGAAGCTCCTCTGGGGTCGGCGAGGCATCCACCGCGGCGGTCTCCCCGCCGAAGAGCCGCGCGCGGTAGTCGACCGCAATCTCCAGCTGCTCGGGAATCGGGGGCTGCAATGCCACATGCAGGATGTCGTTCCCGTAGTCGGGGTCCTGCGCAATAGTGTAGGCCACGGGAGAATGGATCTCGCGCGCGAGGATGCGCTGCTCTCGGCCGGTCTTTGCCAGGGGAATCCACACGCGGATTTGCCGCGCGTCGCGGGGGAGGCGACCCATCTGCGTACGATAGGTGCAGCTGATGTCGCGTGGTAGCCCCGCGGGCCGCGGCATCGCCGCGCCCAAGCGGCTGCCGAACATCACCCAGCCGCTCGCAATGAACACCGCGATCCCAAGGAAACGGAGAGTCTGCTGTGACGGCGTCATCTCGCTCGTTTTATCTTGACTATAAGAGACACCAAGTTGGCTGCCCCGCCTGATGGCGGGCTAACCGAGATTGCTGTTCGGTAGCCGGTCTCCTCGGTATTCCATGTAACATCGTCATAACCTATTGATATGCATTGTGTTATGTTTCACTCGGAATGAAGCATTCGACGTACCAGGCTCAGGGGTTTTTCACCTCCTGAGCATCGGGCAACTTGTACTTCGTGCCACGCACGAAACCGCTGGGTGGAACGATCTTGATGAGCGAACCCTGAGCGACCCATTTTTTCAACATGTAACTCATCTTATCCCGTTGCACGACGCCGGTCGCCTGTCGCGCTTCCTCATTCGTAATGTATTTATGCTCCTTTAGATACCCGCTGATCTTTTCCCATTCGGTCGCACGGTACTCATTGAGCAGTACTACCCTGACCGAATCCGCCAGGATGGGATACGTCAGAAAGACCGGCGGGTAGAGATGTTTGTCGGCCATGTCATGCCGCATGGCGCGCACACCTTCGTTCTGATCGAGGTTGGGCGGTGAGGGAAACTCCCGCAGGTGTTTAACCAAGAGATCGTTGCGATAGCTCTCGGCGCGCACCCAACCGATATTCGTGCGGGTGATATTGGACGGGAATAACCCAGGGCTCTCGATTCCACGCGATCTTCGTAGATCTTAACCTCGATGTCCCGTTTCATGTGATAATCGCGGTGGATAACCGCATTGGTGATGGCCTCCTTGACGGCTCGTTCCGGAATCTGATAGAGCGCCCTGAACCCGGAGGACATCTTGATGCCGGCGCGCAGCAGGGTGAGCACATAGTCGTGGGCCTCGTGGATTTGTTGGATGAGCGGGCCGCCGATGGTCCTTGGCAGGCCGATCAAATTCGGGGTCTCGCCGATATTCTCAATGGTGCCGCGGTATTGAAAGACCCGGATGGTGCATTTGGTCTCCGTCAAATCGTTGGGGGAGTCGGCAAATAACAACACCGCCGCCAGCGTCGGTTGCAACATCCCGTGGTCGTCACGACGCGCCAGCCCCGTCTTTTCCAACACGGCGTCAAGCGCCCCCCCGTTGAGACGGCGGGCTTCCCTCCACTCATCGAAACACCTCGTCTTCAGCAGCGAGAACTCCACTGCCACCAGTTTCGTATCGGCCTTCTCAAAGCCTTTCGCGTAGGCAAATTTCACCACTTCATGCGCCGTCAATTGCTTGTTGCCCCGCTCGGCGCGGACATGCACGTGATTATTCACTGAATGGAAGTTGTCCACCGCTTTCGGGACAAACACCAGCCCGACCCGTGTGTCTCGCTGGGGCACAGGAAGGATGGCTGGCGGCCACACGCCGACCAGGGGTGGGACAATGCGCTGGATCTCTCGCCCGATGGCATCAAACATGTCGATGCCTTCCTCGATGCCGAAGATGCGATCAACACCTTTCAGCCGCGTCGTCACCGGGTCATCAATGCCCAAGATCACGACGCCGCCATCGGTATTCGTCATGGCCACAACCGTTTCCACCGTCTTGGATACTACTGCGTCGCCAGAAAGACGCTTGAACTCAATCGTCTGCGTCTCCACCGGAATATCTAAAATGTTCTTCAGTACGTCCTGCTGTTCTGCCAGCTCCATCGCCTACTCCAACTGACAAATTGTAGCAAGGGCGGTAGGACCCCGAAAGCGAAAATTCCCCTCAGAAAAAATTTCCTCAACGCTAGGAAACGACGACGCCACCCCGATGGGAATCGGAGCCGCTGTGGGAGACATCAAGTTGGCTGCCCCGCCTGGACTCGAACCAGGATAACGTGATCCAGAGTCACGTGTCCTACCATTAGACGACAGGGCATTGTCGCGAAGGCAATATCAGATATGATTGAGCCTTTTGATATCTGATATGGCTCTATCATAGGCAATATCAGATATGAAATGGGCTTTTCATATCTGATATCGGGTTAGTATATCACACGCGGCGGCGGAAGAGATCGAGGAGGTGGCGGTTGAGGCGCTGGCGGTCGGGATCCTCGATCCAGCGGAAGCGCACGCCTACCTCATACTGAATCTCCCCCAGGCGCGCCACTTCCCGGATCCACATGACCTCGCCGGTCGCGTGCATCGTCGCGTTCGAAAACGGCATCTGCAGGGCCAGGGGCAGCTGCTGCCCGACCGACAGTTTCACCGTCGTGGGAAACCGCAGGCCGGTTTCGCTCACATCCTGCGTGAAGCTGCGCTCGGTTTTCATGGTCGCGGGATTGGGAAATTCCACCATCACCGGAACCTGAATCCGAATGCTCGCGCGCCGCTCATCCATGTTCGAGTGCAAGGGTCGTGGCCGCATCGTCGAGTCGTTTGAGCACTTTGTCTTTCCCTAGCACGGCCATCACTTCAAACAGCGGCGGACTCACGGCGCGGCCGGTCACCGCCACGCGCACCGGATGGATCAGCTCCTTCGAGGCGAAGTGCTGCTCGGCAATCATCCCGCGCGTGGCCTGCTCGATCGACGCGGCGTCAAATGACGCCAGGCGGCTGAGGCGATCGCGCAGTGCGAGCAACCGGGGCCCAACACCGTCTTGGCGGAGGAATTGCGCCACCGCCTCCTCATGATACTGCGGCGGGTCCTGAAAGAAAAACACGTGCTCTTCTTCGATATCTTCGAGCACGCGCAGCCGATCATGGATGATCGCGGCAACCTGCTCAAGCCATGCGCGGTCATAGGCGGCCGGCAGCAGACCTTTGGCGATGAGCCGCGGAGCCAGCATCTCGGCGAGCTTCGGCACCGGTGTTTGCTTGATATATTGGCTGTTGAGCCAGTCCAGTTTTTTCAGATCGAAGTAGGCCGCCGATTTGCGCACCTTGGCCAGATCAAAGAGCTGGATGATCTCCGCAGGCGGCACGAACTCGCGGTTGCCGCCGGGCGCCCAGCCCAACAGGGCCAGATAATTAAACACCGCCTCCGGCAGATAGCCGGCCTGGCGATATTCCTCAACGGACGTCGCTCCCAAGCGTTTGGAGAGCCGCGCGCGGTCAGCACCCACGATCAGCGGAATATGGGCGAAGGCCGGCAGCGGAAATCCCAGGGCCTGATACAGCACCACCTGCTTGGGCGTGTTGGCGATGTGATCATCGCCGCGAATGACATGGGAGACGCGCATCAGCGCATCATCCACCACACACGCGAAATTATACGTCGGCGTACCGTCGGACTTCATGATGACCAGCGTCTCAAACAAGCTGGTGTCGACGGTGATATCGCCGCGCAGCGCATCCGTAAAGGTCACCTGCTGCGGCGGGATCTGAAAGACCACGGCCCCCTCGCGCTCGATGGCCGCACCGGCCGAGAGCATCTTCTTCGCGTGCTCCTGATAGATCGCCTGCCGCTGGCTTTGAAACACCGGCCCCTCATCGGCCTGAATGCCGAGAAACGCCAGGCTGGCGTAGATATCCTCGAGAAACGCCGGGTTGGAGCGCTTCTGATCGGTATCTTCGATGCGCAGGATGAAGGTGCCGTGGTGGTGTTTGGCAAAGAGCCAGTTAAAGAGCGCGGTCCGCGCCGATCCGACGTGAAGCTTTCCCGTAGGGCTTGGAGCAAATCGCACGCGCACGCTCATGTGAGCGAAGATTCAGGCAAGAGCGAGTCCGGGGTGGGAGCGAGCGTACGGTGCCACGCCTTGATGCGGACGGTGAGGCTGTGCGGATCCAACCCGCATTGGCGCAGGAGCTCATGGCGCTTGCCGTGCTCCACAAACCCATCGGGCAGGCCGATGCGCAGATGCGGGATGGCCGACGCCTGCAGCGCATCCAGCGCCTCGGAGACAGCGCTGCCGAAGCCACCGGCGATCTGCGCTTCTTCGAGCGTGACGAGGCGGCCGATCTGGGCGGCATGCTTGACCATCGCTGCATCCAGCGGTTTGATAAAGCGCGCGTTGATCACCGAGGCGTCAATGCCCTCTTCGCCGAGCCGCCGCGCCACCTCCAGGGCCGGATAGACCATGCTGCCCAGGGCGAGCAGTACAAGCTCTTTGCCCTGCCGCAGCGGCTCGGACTTGCCGAGGAGGAGCTTGCCCGGGCGGCCGAGCGGCTCCCCGCAGGTGATCCCTCCGCGGCTGTAGCGGATCGCCACCGGCTGATCCTGCTGCAGCGACCACTGCAGCATCAGTGATAACTCCGCCGGATCTTTCGGCGACAGCACCGCGATGTTGGGCAGCACCCGAAGATACGCGAGATCGAAGACGCCATGATGCGTGGGCCCGTCTTCCCCAACCAGGCCGGCGCGATCCAGGGCGAGGGTGACTGGAAGGTTCTGCAGGCACATCTCATGCATGATTTGATCAAACGCGCGCTGCATGAACGTGGAGTAGATGGCCACGACCGGCCGGGCCCCGCCGCGCGCTAAGCCCGCCGCCAATCCGACGGCGTGCTGCTCGGCCATGCCGACATCGACACAGCGCCCCGGGAAGCGCTTCGCGAATGCTGCGACACCGGTTCCCTCAGGCATCGCCGCGGTGATCGCCACCAACCGCTTGTTCGCCTCGCCAAGACGGACGAGCGAATCGCTGAAGGCCTCGGTAAACGTTGCTGGGGGCTCGGGGCTCCGGGCTGCGGGCCGTGCGTTTTTGCCCTGAGCCCTGAGCCCTGAGCCCTGAGCATCTCTTGGTTGTCCTGTGGCAATGTCAAACGGCTCGGTCTTGTGAAACCGCTCCGGATCCTCTTCGGCAAACCGGTACCCCTTGCCCTTCAGCGTCGAGACATGCAGCAGAATCGGCCCGCGGATCCGCTTGACATTCCGCAGGGTGCGGATCAGCTCCGGAAGATTGTGGCCGTCAATGGGCCCGATATAGCGAAAGCCGAGCTCTTCAAAGACGACGCCGGGGACGAGCATCCCTTTAAGGGATTCCTCAATCTTATCGCCCAGCCGCACCAGTGCGACGCCATGCGGCAAACGCTGGACCATCTCCTTCAGGTCGAGCCGCAGCCGATTGTAGGTGGGATTCGTGATCAGGCGGTTCAGGTAGCGGCTTAAGCCCCCCACCGGCTTGGCGATCGACATGCGATTATCGTTGAGAATCACCAGGAGATTCGGTTTGGCATGCCCGATATAGTTCAGGGCTTCCAACGCCATCCCTTCGCCTAAGCTCGCATCGCCGATGATCGCGATGACCTGGCGGCTGCCCTTGACCTGATCGCGCGCCATCGCCAGCCCCATCGCCGTCGACAGCGCGGTGCCGCCATGCCCGGTCGTAAACAGATCGTAGGGGCTTTCCTCTTTATTGTTGAATCCGGAGAGGCCGCCGAACTGTTTGAGCGTGTTGAAGCGGCTGCGGCGCCCGGTGATCAGCTTATGGGCAAACGCCTGATACCCCATATCCCAGACGAGCTGGTCATCGGGCGCCTCGAAGACGTAATGCAGGGCGAGGCACAACTCCACGGCGCCGAGGCTGGAGGCGAGATGGCCGCCGAGCTCGGCCACCGTCGCGATCAATGTGGCGCGGATCTCCTGCGCGAGCCGGAGGAGCTGGGGCGCGGCGAGCGCCTTCACATCCGCCGGCCGATCAATCGTCTCGAGCACACCCATCGAATGTTTCAGGTTTCATGTTTCAAGTTTCAGGTTCAGCGTCAACGTGAAACCTGAAACCTGGAACTTGAAACGGTTGTTATGCGGTGGAAGCCAGCCATAACGCGAGATCACGGAGCCCGTCCGCCCGAGTACCAAACGGCTCAAGGCAACACACCGCGCCGTCGATGGCGCGGTGGGCCTGGCGGAGGGCCGGCCCCATCCCCATGGCGCGAGCCAGCCCATCCTGATCGTGGACGTCATCGATCAGTTGAAATGCCAGCCCCATATTGTGCCCATACTTCCGCAGGCGTTGCAACTGTTTTGACGTCGCTCCGCCGGCCAATCCGCCCGCCTCAACGCTCGCGGTGATGAGCGCGCCGGTCTTCTGTCGTGCAATGGCTGTGAGTTGTCCCACTCCGCATTCCGCGCTCCCCCGACCCGACCCGTGCCGGGGCGGGCGCGCTCCGCACTGCAGATCTAGCACTTGACCCCCAATGAGTCCGGCCGTGCCGCATGCGCGGCTGATCGTGCGAATCACCGCCAGGCGATCCCCCCTCCCCTGCCGACTGAGCAGCTCAACGGCGTAGGTCAACAGCGCATCGCCGATCAAGATCGCGTGGCCTTCTCCGAATCGCCGATGACAGGACGGTTTGCCACGCCGAAGGGCGGCGTTATCCATCGCGGGTAAATCATCATGGACCAGCGAGTAGGTATGGATCAGTTCGATCGCGCACGCCGCCGGCAGGGCCCCAGCGGCTCGCGCGCCAACGGCTTCGCAGGCGGCCAGACACAACAACGGCCGAAACCGCTTGCCGCTGCCCATCACGCAGTAGCGCATCGCCTCATGGATGATCGCTGGCGATTGCGATCGCGGGGGCAACGCGCGATCCAAGGCGCGCTCAATGAGATGCGACAGGCGCGCGAGATGGGGTGGCGGTTTAGGAGGAGGGCTGATCCTCTGTTGACGTGTCGTCGTTTGCATCGTCATCAAAAGGGACGAGGGTCGCCTCACCGACGTTCGTTTTGACCAGCAGCTCGACTTTCTTCTGAGCCTGCTCCAATTTCTTCAGCAGCAGCCGGGCGAGCTTCGTCCCCTCTTCGAACCTCTTCAGCCGCGTTTCCAGATCGACGTCGGATTTTTCCAGCTCGGCGACGAGTTTCTCAAGCCGTTTCAGCGCGTCTTCATATTTCAGCTCATGGGTCTGAGACATCATCTGCTCCATTGTCGATTGTCGAATGTCGAATGTCGAATTGAGTGACCGCGCTTCGTATGCGACCTTTGGAGAGAATCGTCTCCATTTCATCACCGACCTGGACTTGCTCTGCGCTGGTCACCACACGATGCTCGGGAAACGTGAAGGTCACGCTGTAGCCGCGGGAGAGCACGGCGAGAGGGCTGAGGGCCTGCAGCGTGCCAGCCAATCCCTGAAGGCGCCGCGAGTGGCCGTTCAGCGTAAACCGCATGGTCGCCGTCAGCTGGTTCGACAGCTCCTGCGTGCGCGCGAGATACCGATCCATCTGCGCCCGCGGATGGAGCAATCGTAGCTGGCTCTGCAGCGCATCGAGCGCTTGCGACTGCTCATCCAGCCAGCCCTGCATCGCCTCGAGGAGCCGCTCCACCAATTGCTGCGACTGCTGGGCTCGCGTCTCCTTTTCCCTGACGAGCAGCTTGGCCGCGTCGGTCGGGGTGGAGGCGCGCAGATCCGCGACATAGTCGGCGATGGTCCAATCGTCCTGATGCCCCACGGCGGAAATCACCGGCGTGCGCGAGCGGGCGATCGCGCGGGCCACCGGCTCCTCGTTAAACGCCCACAAATCTTCCACGCTGCCGCCGCCGCGCCCGATGATGAGCACCTCGGCGAGGCGCAAGCGATTCGCCAGATCAATGGCGGCCGCAATTTCCCTCGAGGCGCCTTCGCCCTGCACCTTCACCGGCAGGATCACGACCCGAAACCACGGGCGGAGCTTGCTGACCATGTCGTGGATCGCCGAGCCGGTGGGCGAGGTAATGATGCCGACGCGCTCCGGCATGACGGGAATCGGCTGCTTACGCGCCTCATCGAACAACCCCTCGGCCTGCAAGCGTTTCTTGAGCTGCTCAAAGGCGAGCTGCAGCGCGCCAATACCGCGCGGCTCCACGCGCAGCACGCGCAGCTGGTATTGCCCTTGGCGCTCATACGTGGTCAGCTGGCCCAGGCAGAGCACCTTCATGCCGTCGGCGAGCTTCAGCTTGAGGTGCTGATTGGCGCCGCGGTAAAACGCGCACGGCAGCACCAGGCGCTGGCCGAAGCGATCCGTCGCCTGCTCATCGACGAGGCTGAAATAGATGTGGCCCGAGGCGGGATAGCTGCAATTGGACAGCTCGCCTTCGATCCAGAGGGGCCCTGGAAATTGCCGCTCAATCAGCCCGCGGATCTGGGTCACGACCTGGGCGACGGTGAGGGTCTTCGGCGGCGGGGCGAGACGTCGCGCGTCAATCGCCCCTCCGCCTTCGGCTACGGGATTCCTTCGCCCACCCAGCTTCGCTGGGTTCCCGGGCTCAGTCTCCGCTGCTTCGGACGGGTCCATCAAGGGTTCTCGTGAGCCGTTCAATGGAGAGGGCTTTGCCGGTCGTGGGATGGACCTCGACGATCAGGCCGCGGAGCTGGATATTCGCGTCGGCCACGTCGGATTTCATGGGAAGGCTGGAGAGGAACCGTTCCAAGATCTGATCCACGCGCCGCCCGATCACCGAATCATACGGCCCGGTCATGCCCACATCGGTGATGAACGCCGTGCCCTGCGGTAGGATCCGCTCATCGGCGGTCGGGATATGCGTGTGCGTGCCGAAGACCGCCGAGACCTTGCCGTCGAGAAACCAGCCCATCGCCACTTTTTCGCTCGTCGCCTCCGCGTGCATGTCGACGATAATGACGGGTGTGACCAGCCGCACACGTTCCAGCTCCTTCTCGGCGGTGCGGAACGGGCAGTCCAGCGGCTCCATAAAGACGCGGCCCATGACGTTCAGCACGCCGACTTTCTGGCCCGCGAGCGTTTCGACGATGGTGGAGCCGCTGCCCGGGGCTCCGTTGGGATAATTGGCCGGCCGGATCACGCGCGGATCCATCTTGAGCAGCTCGTAGGCCTCTTTCTTGCGCCAGACGTGATTGCCCGAGGTGAGGACATCGACGCCGGCGCGGAACAAATCATTCGCGATGTTCGGCGTAATGCCGGCCCCGCCCGCGGCGTTTTCGCAGTTGGCGATGACGCAATCAAGGCCGAGCTCCTCGCGGAGGGCCACCATCTGCCGCTCGATAATCGCGCGCCCAGGCCGTCCGACAATGTCTCCAATCAACAAGATTTTCATTACCGCGCGTATTCGATGGATCGCGTTTCACGGATGACCGTAATTTTAATCTGGCCGGGAAATTCAATGGAGCTTTCCACCTTGCGCTTGATTTCTCGGGAGAGCGCAATCGCCTCCAGATCGGTGACGCGATCCGGCTGCACGATGACGCGCACCTCGCGCCCCGCCTGAATCGCGTACGCTTTCGCGACACCAGTGAAGGAGTCGCAGATCGCCTCCAGCGCTTGCAGCCGCTTGACATAATTCTCCAGCGTGTCGCCGCGCGCCCCCGGCCGCGAGCCGCTGATGGAATCAGCGATGATCGTCAGCACGGCATAGAGCGTCTTGGGGGCGACGTCTTCGTGGTGCGCTTCGATGGCATGCACCACATCGGCGTTTTCATTGTATTTTTTCGCCAGTTCGCCGCCGATGATGGCGTGCGGGCCTTCGACTTCATGGCTGACCGCCTTGCCGACATCATGCAGCAGCCCGCAGCGACGGGCCAGCCGCTGATCCAAGCCCAGCTCCGCGGCGAGCATTCCGCACAGATACCCGGTTTCCTTCATGTGGATCAGCACATTCTGCCCGTAGCTGGTGCGATAGCGGGTGCGGCCCAGCAGCTTCACCAGCTCCGCATGCACTCCGGCAGCGCCCAGCTCGGCGATGGCCTTTTCGCCTTCCTGCACGAGGTGCTGATTGAAATCCTTGCGGACCTTCTCCACCACTTCCTCGATGCGGGCCGGATGGATGCGCCCGTCGGACATGAGCCGCTCCAGCGACTGCCGGGCGACTTCCCGGCGCACGGTGTCGAACGAGGAGAGGGTGACCACATCCGGCGTCTCATCGACGATCAAATCCACGCCGGTCGCCAACTCAAAGGCCTTGATGTTGCGGCCCTCCCGGCCGATGATCCGGCCCTTCATATCCTCGTTGGGCAGCGGGATCACGGCTGTCGTGGTCTCCACCGTGAACTCCGCCGCGAGCCGCTGCATCGTTTCCACTAAGATGCGCCTGGACACGGTCTGGGCGTCGCGCTTGGTGTCTTCCTCGACGTGCTTGATGATGTTGCCGGCCTCGGAGCGGCAATCCTGCTCCAGGCGCGCGAGCAACAGCTGCTTGGCTTCCTCAGCGCTCAAGCCCGCGACGGTCTTCAGCTTCTCTTTTTCCTCGGCGATGAGCTGGGCCAAATGGTCATCTTTGGCCTTCAGGCCTTGCTCGCGCGCCGCGAACTGCTTGTCGCGCTCGGAAATCTCCTTGTCTTTGCGATCCAGCACATCGATCTTCCGGTCCAGCATCTCCTCGCGCTGATGCAGCCGCTTCTCCAGCTGCGAGAGCTCGCCGCGGCGATCCTTCGTCTTCTCCTCGAACTCCTGCCGGATCGCCACGAGCTGCTCCTTCGCGTCAAGCTCGGCTTGCTTCTTGATCGCTTCAACCTTCCGGGTCGCCTCCTCCAACAACTGCTGAGATCGCTGCTCAGCGCCAGTCAGCGACCGGCGGCCCTGGGCCAGCCGTATCGCGTAGCCAACAGCCACACCCATCCCTAACGCAATGACACAGAAGAGAACGATCATGGTCTAGTCACCTCATCATCCGGGGACAGTCCCCGTAGGGGACAGTCCCCAATTAGGCGGCGAGGACGGTCGACACGGCGCAGTCGTGCGCTGCGGTTGGAAGGCGCTCGAGCAGTTGAAAGCGGTAGGCAAGCCCTACGGTGGGAATGCGTGTTCCGAGGCGCGCGAGGCAACGGTCAAAATAGCCGAAGCCATGACCCAGCCGGTGGCCCCGCCCGTCAAACGCCAGACCAGGCACCATCAGCAGGTCCAGCTGATTGACGGGAATTGGACGCCGGGCCGATGGACGAGGCTCCCACACCCGAAACGCGCCGGGGGCGAGGTCCATCGCCGGATCTCGCAGTTCGGAAAACATGATGCGCTTGGTCCGCGGTTGCACCCACGGCACGGCCACACGCTTGCCCTTGGCTAACATCGCTTCAATCAACTGCCACGTTTGCACTTCATACGGCAGGCCGACGTAACACCCGACCATCCGAGCCTTACGAAACGCCGCGAGGCGGAAGAGCTTCCGCCGAATCGCGCGGCTCTTTCGACGTCGTTCCTCCTCCTTCTGTCGCTTTAACCGACGTAACATCGTCGTCCGTAACTGATCCTTCGTCATTCCGCGCTAGATATGGAACACATACCGATGATCCAGCGGCTCGCCGGCGATCGCGCGCGCCTCATCGCACAGATGCTGCAGCGTGATCGCGCTCAGCGATTGCGTGATCCGCTCGTGCACGCACCGCACCACCGCCTGCGCGACCCACTGCGCATGGCGATCGTGGCTCACGCGAGATCGGCCGCGCTTCGCCTCAGGCCGACGGCCGTTGCTGAGCCATGCCACACCGCCGGCTGTGCCATGGCCGTTCGCGTCGTCGCTCGTCCCCTCGAGGATGCGCACGATCTCCGCCATCGTCATGGTCGATGGCGCTCTGGCCAGCGCATAGCCGCCGCGCGGCCCCCGCACGCTGCTGATGATGCCGCCCCGCTTGAGCCGATGCAGCAGCTGCTCAAGGTACGCGACGGACAGATGCTGCCGCTTGGCCACGACACTCGCCGACAGCGGCCCTCGGCCTGAGGCCAAGGCCAGCTCGACCAAGGCCCGCAGGCCATACGTCGATCGCGTGGAGAGTTTCATCCTGCCGTGTAGTATAGAATAACCCTACTAATCCTGTCAAGAATCATCTGGGGGCGGGCTCTAATTGCGGAGCTTGACCGTGGTGATGAGCGAGGTGGCCGGTGTGGGTGTGGTCCCCATCGAGCCGCCGGGGAGGAACGTGGAGGTCCGCCGCACATCGATCGTGATCCTGATGGTTCTCACCGCCCCGGGGGTGTAGGCAAAGGTCAGCTGTGTGACATCGTTGGCCAAGATCTGCTGGCCCTGCACGCCGGCACCCGCATCAAGGATTTCCCGCACGAGCTGCTTCTTCGGCGCGTCCAGGCGGTAGCGGATGCTCCAGCCGAATTGGTCTGCGCCGGCGGCATCCTGCGCCCCCCAACAGACGGCGCTGGGCGGGCACGGTAGGGCCAGGTTAAAGCCCAGCACGCGTTGAAACTGCAACCAGCCCGCCCCGGTGGCGATATTCCCGCCGGCGGCATGCAGCTCCTTCGTCATGGCATCCAGCGCTCGCCGCGCTTCGTCTTGAACGCTTAAGTACGCCTCTGATGAGGTGTAGGCGCGCTGGCTCGTCAGGAAGCTAAGCACGATCGCGCCCATCACAACGCTGAGCAAGGAGCCGACGACCAGCGCCTCAAGCAGCGTTAACCCCTGCGCCTGGCGGCAGCCGGTTGAGCGTCTCATGGGCGGCGGCACGTCATCACGGTAGAGAGCATGACGGGCGAGGTGATGATGAGATTGCCATCGGCATCCTGGGGCACTAATTGATTGCCGATCCATTGGCATTCGCCATAGACGCGGCTGCGCAGCCGCCAGCAAATCGCCACCGTGACCGTCAGCGGATCCACCCCCGATGAGGACATCGCCACCAATTCATTGGCGGGATCCGGCAGCAAGGTCTTGCCGCCGCCGCCGTTCGCCCCAGCATCGGCCAGCCACGCATCCCAGCTGACGAAATTACCACCGGGAGGATTGGGGGGAGGAGCAACCGATGGGGCGTTGCAGGCGGCATCCGTATTCTGCTGCCGCAGCCGTTCCATCACGCGGCTGGCATCGGTCATCGCCCAGGCCCGATGGCGCGATTGCTCATTCAAGAGGCTGCTGCCGCTGAAGACGCCGAAGAGCGAAATGATGGCGATGAGCAGCACCAGCACGCCCATCAATAACTCGACGAGCGTCATGGCCTGAAGCGGCCGCGGCCGCGGCAGGCGTCTTACTCGAGCTCTTGCCACGAGACCACCCTGCGCTGATAGATGTTGGTGATGGTCGTCAGATCGTTCAAACCTTCATCATAATGGATCAACGCGCTGCCGGTCACGTTCACGCTGCGCGCGACCACCGAGCCGAAAATTTCCGCATTGCCAAAGATGTTGATATCAGCACCGGGGCCGTAGATGGCGCCGTAAAAATCGGTCGTGCCGGCCAGCGCCGCATCTTCAATCACCGCGTTCGATTCCGGCGTCATCAGGATGAGCATGTCTTTCGGGGCCCCGCTGGTTCCAACCGTTGCAGAATTGCCCTTCGCCGTGAGTGTGCCGGTGATGTAGACTTTGACCGGCCCGCTTGAGGAGAAGGTCGAGCCGCCGGCGAGTTTTAGGTCATGAAAACAATACGTCCCGTTGCCCAGCGGCCCGCCGTCCGGGGTCAAGGTCACCACTTCATCATTGACGAGAGAGCGATCCTCGCACGGCAGCCCTGGCGGCACCGACACCGGCGGCAGGGGAAAGGTGTCGGTCGCCGAGATCACTTTCGGATCCGCGGTGATGAACGATGGGTCGTAGTCTTCCACAACCGAGGTGGGATCGGCAACGCCGGGTCCTACCACGAGCTGTCCGTCGACAAAGATGCTGCCGCCGAGATCAATCCCGCCCTCCGCGGTTGAGTTCGTGCCGATATCGCCGTTGTGGTCCTTATTATACCCCGGCCCAGGCTCATCGTTGTAGACGCCGATCCGGGAATCGTAACTGTCGGTTTCCGCGTTGCCGGAGACGGTGACGTTCAGATCCCCGAAGACGGCGAATTGAAAGACTGATTGCGGAATGAGCTGGTAGACGGCCTGGATGTCGCGTTGCTCTGATCCGCTGATGCCGTGGCTGGTCACCTGCCAGATGTTCACACCCATCGGCTGGGGCGGATCCAGATCGAATCGCCCGGTCGGAAGCGTCTGCGTGACGATATCATCCGCGACAATCCACTGCGGGTTTTCGGCCGGCGGCGGGGTCCGCAAGTTGATCGAGGCTTGATCCAAGCCGGCTTCCGCCAGGTAAAACGCGTCTTGGCGTGTGGCGCTGCGCTGCCCCACCAGATTCTCGTTGAGGCTGCGCATGAGGAGTGCCGCCCCCAGCGAGGTGAGCAGCATGACCACGGTCACTGACGTGATCAGCACGATCCCGCGTTGGCGATGAGTGTTCATTCTTTCCACCACGCTCCTCTCGTGATCTGGACGGAATACGGCGAGAAGGGCGGCAGCCGAGTCCCGTCGGAAAATGACGCGTCATACCCCCAGGAGCGATTCGGCGCCGTGTACTGGGGATTGCCGTAGACCCATCGTCCGGTGGCGATCTGGCTGTTCCACAGAGCGACGAACGATCCGGTGATGGAGAGCGTTTTCCCGCTCCAATGCTCGTGGAATCTCGGATAGTTCTCCAAGCCGCCGCTGTAGTTCGCGCCCTGCGTGGGCACGTTGCCGGCGATAAAGGCGGCGTTGATCGTCGTATTGGAGGCCACGCGGCTGTTGACGTTCAGGGTGCTGTTCGCGTCATTCCAGCTATTCGACAGCAGGTTGACCGCATCCCCGATGACCGCCACCGGCTTCTTATTCACCGCGTTGAAATCGCCTTTGACGTACACCGGATCGTTGGACACCACCGTCAGGCCATCCGCCCGGAAGACTTCGCCGCCGTTGACGAGGCGAATGCCCGGCTGCTGGCCTGCTGGAGCATCATTACGAGTGGCGTAGAGCAGGCCATTTCCTGGCAGCTGATTCTCATAGGGGTTGCAAGGCGTTTCGGGGGGATCTAAGATCCCGTCCGGGACGCCGCCAGGGCCGGTGCAGTCAAAATATCCTGCCAGTCTTTTCAGGTCGACCTCCGTCATCTTGATGAACTTGCCTTCCCGGTTGTTTTTGAACGTCGTCGTCGTCGTGATGGTGCCTGGCGGCACGACCAGCGGGGTACCGGCCGCATCGGTGATCGTGTCATTGACGATTTTCACCTGGGCGCGGGTGTCGTAAAAGCCGCCGGGTTGGATGGAGCCGACGACCGGGACCGACAGCTTGGTCACTCCGTGCGCGGAGGTTTGGGCGGTCCCCAGCCAGCGATTCGTGGCATCATCCTTCCACGTCGGCACATCGCTATCAAGACCGTTCATCGCGGCGTACTGCGGCGGATTCGTTCCCATCTTCTTGATGTTAATCTCCCCGGGCATCGTCGTGCCGTCATCCTTCCGCTGGTTGTAGAGGTGGCCTGCGGCGTGCAGGTAATCGCTGTTCAGGGTCAGGACGGCATTCGAGTCGAGGTAGATGTTCGCATTGCCATGCACGCGCCCCCACACGGTCATCGGGGGTCCTGGCAGCAGCTCCAAGTCCGTGTCGTGATAGAAGATGGCGTGTTGAAAGGTATAGACCAGGCGCCGGCTGATGATTTGATGGAGCGTGACGGAAATCGTGGGGTTGGAGGGATTGACGGCCGTCGTCGTCACCTCGTAGTTCTTCACAAATTCTGTGATGCCATCCTGCGCGACGATGGCGCGGGGCGCGGCTTCGGCCTGCGCGATCCTCGAGGCCGCGGTGCCGCCGGCGGTAAACGCCGTGGCGATCGGGTCGCTGCCTGCGGCCGGATACTGCGCCGTGTTGGCGTCGATCGTGAAGTCGGCGATGCCTTGGGCGAATTGCCTCAGGGCGTCTTCCAACCCTCCTTCGGCCAAGTAAAATGTCTCGGCTTGCAAGCGGTGATGCGCGCTGTTGCGGCTGGCCGTGAAACTCTGGTTGAGGAGTGCGGCCCCCAGCACGGTGATCGTGGCGATGGTCACGTAGGCGAGCAAGACGGCTTGGCCTCGTCGATCCATGCGCTTCCTCCGCGTTAATTTCTCAGCTTGACGATCTCGGTGGCGGATGCCGACAGTTGCCGCCCTCGCGACGTCCGGCGCTGCAGAGTGAGGGTCAGCTGCAGCTCGCTTGTATTGACGGCCGCAAACGCGACACTCGAAACCCCAGAGGCCAGCACCTGTGTTTGCGCCCCTTGCGCGCGGCGCAATTGCTGGCTGGCCGCATCCCATTGATACTCCACGGGTACTATGCCCCACTCGATGGCGCCGATGGCATCGACAATCTTGCCGTTTCCGTCGTTGTCAGCCGGCAGAGAAAACCGCACATGATCGGCGGCGATGATGTCGGCGTTGGGGGGGATGCCGGCGGCTGTCCGCGTCCCCTGCCGCAATTCGTTGACCATGCGGCTCATGGCCAGCTGCGCGTCCGAGCGCGCGGCGCTCTGCAGCGAGGTGGTCGACCACAGATCAATGGCATTGGTCAGCCAGAGGAACCCCATCAACGTGACGGACAGCAGCAGGCTGCCCGCCAGCAGCGTTTCAAGAAGCGTAAAGCCGCGATTGCCTCCGTTGCCGTGTCGATGCCTCATGGCGGCTCCTAGCTTGCGCTTTGCGATCTGACGGTTGAGAGCGAAGCGCGGTAGACCCGATGGCTATTCGTCCAACTGACGTCGACAATGAGCTCGCGCGGATCCGCGACCGCAGAGGGCTGATGCCGCACGGTCACCTGCTCCCCGCTGAGCGAATACCCGCCGATGATGGCCCCATAGGTATCCGGCGCGCCCCCGCCGGCCACGCCGTCAGGAAAACTGGCACTCAGCGCGAGAAACGGGGTGCTCTTGATCCGCTCCATGATATCTTTGGCGTCGCTCAGGGCCACGCTGGTTTGCTGGCTCACCTCGGTCAGCTGAAGCGATGCGTGATACGCCCCGAGCAGCCACACGCCGGCGATGATCATCACCACGATCGCCACCAGCAATTCGATAAACGTCATTCCGCGGCGCATCGGTATCGCTGCTCCATAAAAAAACACGAGTCTTGAAAAGAGACTCGTGTACGCAAGTGTTGATCTTTCGCCAACAATGTTGGCGGATCACTCCACCGGTAACCCCGCTGCCCAAGGTTCAGGGCCGGTAGCTTTGCGTCCCCCGCTTTCGCGAGGTTTGCTCTTTTCGGTGGTGCCTCTTTCAGGCACCATATGAGTATGCCCAATCTGAGAGGGGAAAACAAATCAATTAAGGCACTAACACGAGTTTTCCAAAGACGGTGCGGCGCAACAGGCGTTCATGGGCTTGTCGGGCATTGCGGAGCGGAAAGACCGTATCGATGATCGGTCGAAGAGCGCCTTGTTCGATCAGCTGGGTCACCTGCTGCAGTTCAGCCCGCGTCCCCATCATGGAGCCGAAGATCGAGAGTTGCCGAGAAAAGACATAGCGCAGATCAAGCGGCACGGTGGGGCCGGTGGTGGCCCCGCACGTGACGAGCCGGCCGCCTTTCGCCAGCACGCGGAGGCTGGCCTCCCACGTCTGCGGGCCGACGTGCTCGAAGACCACGTGCACGCCTTCACCGCCGGTCAGCGCCTTGACGCGTTCCTCAACGGATTCGCGCTGATAATTGATCACGGCATCCGCTCCCACGGCGCGCGCCTTGTCGATTTTCTCATCGGACCCTACCGTGGCATACACCGTCGCCGAGAGATGTTTCGCGATTTGAATGGCGGCATGGCCGATACCGCTGCCCGCGGCATGGATCAGCACGCGCTCGCCGGCGGTCAGCTTCGCGCGCCCCACTAGCATGTGCCAGGCGGCTAGAAACACGAGCGGATAGGCGGCCGCGTCTTCAAACGACAGCCCTCTCGGCAGGGGCAACGCATCGGAGGTCTTCGCGGTGACCAACTCGGCATATCCTCCGTCGGTGGCTGCCCCCCGGATACCAAAGGAGACGCAGACGTTGTCGAGGCCTTGCCGGCAGGGATCGCATTGACCGCAGCTTAAGCCCGGGGCCAGCACGATGGCATCCCCGGGCTTGACGTGTGTCACCCCGTCGGTCACGCGCTCCACCACCCCGGAAACATCGGAGCCTAAGATATGCGGTAGCGCCATGCGATAGGCGGGAATGCCCTGCCGGATCCACAGATCCAGGTGGTTAATCGAGCAGGCCTTGACGCGGAGGAGGAGTTCACCGGGTTGGGGGACGGGATCCGGCGCGTCGGTGTATTCCAGCACCTCCGGTTCCCCATGCTGCTTAAAGATAACCGCCTTCATCCAACTGGAGATTGTCCCCTCAGGTTAGCTGAGGGCGTTAATGGTGCCTTCGAGATCGTTGGTGCGCAGCACGAGGCCGCCGGGGCTGCCGGAGGTGGAACCGACGCAGTAGGCGTATTCCAGATTGATGCCGGCTTCCGCCAGCCGCTGGGAGATGCGGGCCAGCGCGCCCACTTCGTTGGGCACATCGAGGAAGACGACATCACGCACCTGGACCATCGCCGGCAGCTGCTGCAGGACGCGCTCGGCCTCCTTGGGTTTGTCCACCACCATGCGGATCACGGCGTGGTCGACGGTGTCCAAGACGGAGAGCGCGTTGATGTTGACGCGAGCCTTGGCCAAGGCCTCGCACACCCGTGCCAGCATTCCGGGGCGGTTTTCGAGAAAGACCGCAAGCTGAGTGTCGATCCTCATCCGATCGGTCCTCCGCGTTTGGCGTGCGCTCGCTTAAATGCCGCCCACGCCGCCAGGGCTTGCCGCTCAGACGCATAATGGCCGCTGAAACACGGCGATCCGTCGATGGCGACCACCAGGTGCCACGGCTGCGGGCGGCGGCTGGCCCGTTGCATCGACGGCATGTAGGTTCGGCCGCTGAAGACCCATGGCTGAAGCCCCCCCTTCGCGTTCTCCCCCCCCGCCTTGACGGCGGAGGCTGCCGGATGGCTGGGGAAGCGCTCGGCGAGCCAACGCCGCAGCAGCCTCGGCGGGTCGATGAACTCCACACCGACATCAAACATGAATGGGGGAGCAGGGCGCAAATCCAGCCGTTGGATCACCCACGCCACCCGTCCCGCGCACTCCACACCGCCAAGGTGCAGGTGGATGAGGGATCGGATCTCCAGCAGCTCTTGCAGGCGGACGCACAACCCTCCCTCGCTGACATTCACCGTTTCCGCCGGCAGCGAACGGTCGGCGGACCGCACGGCTACCTCAACGGATCCGCTGTGGAGGCGGGGAGCCCGCCGGCGCTCTTGCAGCAGCGCAGTCGTCATCGCTCGCGCAGCACCGAGAGAAATTCCTCAAACATCACCGGATTGAATCCTCCGGTGACGGGAACGCCATTGACGATATACGTCGGCGTGCTCATCACCTGCCTCGCAGCGCCTTCCTCGATGTCGCGCTTGACGGCCTCCAGCCCCTCGCCTGAGGCCATGCACGCGCGAAAACGCTCGACATCCAGCCCGACGCGGCGCGCGTCGTCATCGAGCGCCGTGGCCTTGTAGTCGTGGCCCTTCTCGAAGATCACGTCATGCAGCGGCCAAAACTTACCCTGCGCGTGGGCGCATTCGCCGGCCGCCGCCAGCTGGCACGCGCCTGGATGCGGGCTGCTTTGCACATGGCTGTTGCAGGCCGTGTCCAGCGGATAATTCTTGAACACGAACGCAATGTCCCGATGGTGGCCGGCTAACAAGACGGGATTCAGCTTCGAGGCCCGCTGGCAGGCCGGGCACATGAAATCGCTGAACTCGACCATTTGGATGGGGGCATTCGCCGGGCCTTGCATCGGATCATGATCGAGCGCGACGATCCCGCGGGCCGGCTGCCGAGCGATATAGTCCTGCAGCTGTTTGCGCATCGCGCCGGCGGGACCGCGCGTGATGAATTCGTTGGACGCATGGATGCCCGCCAGCCCCAGCGCGGCCACCGCCATGAGGCCCCAAAACAGCGCGGCCTGAGGGCGCGCGCGGGCGGGCATGAGCGCTCCGATCGCCTGACCGGCCGAGGCGAAGACGCGAAGCCATGGCCGTCCAAGCGCCTGGGCCGACGCGATGAGGATCAACAGATTCACGGCATACGTCAAGAGACAAAAGAGGCAATAGAAACGAATGACGAACGCCATGAGGCCGAAGAGTGCCACATCCACCGCCACCGCCAACAGTGCCAGCAGCGCGATGGCGGCCAGGGCGTGCCCTGCCCACTCCTCGGATTGATGGGCGAGGAGGGCCAGGCCGGCGAACGCCACGTAGGCGAGCGCGCCCCAGAGGGCCAAGGGGATGCCGAGGAACGATCCCCACGGGCCGGCGGTGACGGCATGACAATTGAACTGCCCCGCGCCGCTGCAGACCGCGCCCCCCAGCAGCTCGCCGCGGAGCAAACCCAGATGGATGTAGTAGAGGTAGCCGGCGAGGCCCAGGCCGATGAGACTCAGGATGAGGATGAGGCGAGCGGCGACTTGGGAACGCATGAATTCTATTTAATCTTGAATATTCCTGAAAGTCAATGAACCTTCTTTGGGGCTTCCCGCGAAAGAATTGAGACGGCGGCCTGGTACACCTCATCCACGGTCAATGAGGTCAAGCACAGAAACTCGATGTCGCAATTGTGGGCCAGGCAGGTGACGCAGCCGACCTCTTTATGGAGGATGACATGCCCCTCGCCGAGGGGGCCCCAGCGCCGGGGCGAGAGGCCGCGCTGGTTGCGGCCGAAAATATCGACCACCGGCGTGCCGACCGCGGCGGCGACATGCACCGGCCCGGAATCATTGGAAATGAGCAAGCGGCAGCGCCGCAAGAGTACTGCCAGCTCGGCAAGCGAAAGCTGTCCCGCGAAATTGAGGGCTGGCGACTGCAGGACCTGCTCTACCAGCGCCGCCTGAGCCGCATCTTCGGAGCCCGCGATGAGGCAGATGCGCACGCCGTGGTCTGCCGCGAGGCGATCCGCGACCTCGGCGAAGCGCTGCGGCATCCAGCGCTTCGAGGGGCAACTGGCTGAGGGATGCACCGCGATGAGCGCATCGGTCTCCGCGATGCCGGCGCTGCGAAGCAAGGCTTCGACGCGCGAGGCCGATGCGGCGTGAATCGGCACGACGGGGTGCGGCTCGGGAGGTGTGATACCTAAGAGACGCAACAGCTCTAAGGTATAGACGGCTTCGTGCCGCTCCCCTTCGTGCTTGCGATGCGGCATGCGGCGCGTCAACAACCAGCCGCATTTTCGGCGGTAGCCGATCCGCACGGGAATCCCGGCCAGCCACGCGATCCAATGAGACCGGTTGGTCGGATGGAGCACGATCGCCGTATCAAACTGCGCCTGGCGCAGCCTGAGGGCAAACCGAATCGTCGCCCACGCGCCGCGATGCCGCCCCTCCTTCTCATAGAGCATCACGTCGTTGAGATAGGGGTTGCCCTGCACCACATCGTTGCACGCCGGGCGCACCATCATGGCGATGAAGGCATGAGGATACTGGTGGCGGAGGGCTTGCAGCACGGGCGTGGAGAGCACGACGTCGCCGATCCGATCGAGCCTGATCACTAAAATCCGGCGCGGGTGGAAGGTGGAAGGTGGAAGGTGGAGGCTAGCCATTTGCCAGAAGGTCGCGAGCTGCTTCATAGACTTCATCCGGGGAAATGAATCGCATGCATTCGTGGTGAAAGCGACAGAGCGCTGCTTCGCACGGGGTGCAGAAGAGCCGCCGGCGGACTGTCCGGCGCTGCGAAGCGGTGGGGCCGTATTTGCGCTCATCGGTCGGCCCAAACATCGCCACCGTCGGCGCGTTGATGGCCGAGGCCAGATGGAGCGACGCTGAATCGTTGGTGATCACGACCCGCGCGCGCTGCATGAGCAGGGCGGCCTGCCGCGCCGTCGTCAGGCCTACCGCGTTGTGGGCTTTGTGCTTCATCGCCGCCAGCACCTCGTCCACAATCGATTGTTCAGCCGGCTCTCCCGAAAGAATCACCGCCGCGCGCTGCTCCGCCATGAGCCGATCGGCCACCTGGGCAAATCCTTCAGCCGTCCAGCGTTTAATATGACTGCGCGCCCCTGGACAGATGATCACCAGCGGCATCGTCCCGTTGATACTCCATCGTTTGCATAAACTATCAATGTGCGCTTTATCTTTCTCCGAGAACCACAGCGAACATTGGAAAAGATCCTCAATCACTCGGCCACTCGGCCACTCGGCCACTTGAATGCGCAGTTTCCACAAATGCCGGTCCCGCATGTGGACGATGCGGCGCGGAGGCGGCAGCACATACCGCCAAGCGGTCAGCGGGGTCAGAAAAAGCGGGAGCGCGGTATGGCGCAGATCGACGACGATCTGCGGATGAAATCGCCAGAGCGCGAGCCCAAGTTTCACGCGCCCTGCCCAACCGCTGAACGCGTCGGCGTCAACCAACGTGCGAACGCGCGGGTCATCCTGAAACAGCGCCGCGGCGCGCGCGCCGACCACGAGTGTTAGGTGCGCTGCGGGAAAACGTTCATGGAGGCGCGCGATGACCTCGCCGGCTAAGACCGCATCCCCGATGTTCGACGGGCCAATCACGAGGATTCGTTGGACGGTATCAGGAGACATGGGTGTTCTGCAAGAGCCGGTGGGCCGCCTCATAGACTTCATCAACGCTGATCGCCTGCATGCCCGGATGGGACGCGTGGTTGGGCGCATAACAGGGAATCTGGGGGCAACACTCGGGACGATGGATAACGGCTACTCGCTCACGATCACCGAGCGGGCCGGTGAGTGCCGGTGACGTCGGGCCGTAGAGGGCGACGAGCGGCCGGTGGAGTGCCGCGGCCAGATGCGCGATCCCCGTATCATTCGACACGACCAGATCGGCGTGTTCGAGAATCGCCGCCAGCTCACGGACGCTCGTTGCCCCTGCGAGCACCGTCGCAGGCCGCTGCATACTCGCCCGGACGGCCTGCGCGAGCGCGAGGTCCTCCGGCCCGCCGGTGAGCAGCACCTGCGCGCCGAAGGCCGTGCTGAGCCGATCCCCCAGGTCGCCGAATCGCTCCGGGGCCCATCGTTTGTGCGCCCAGTTCGCCCCAGGGTGCAGCACCACCAGCGGTTGTTCAAACGTGTCTGTCACTTTTTTTGGAAAAAGCGACAGGCACGTTTCTCTGGCGGCGCGGCGCTCCGCTTCGCTCACGACATACTCATACGGTTGGAGCGAGGCGGTGGCCCCGATGGCGGAGAGCAGCGGCAGGTACGACGCCGCTTTATGTTGAGGCGTCCGGGGCGCCGGGATGCGCGCGGTCAGCGCCCATCCGCTTTTCGAATTGTCGAACCCGATGCGGTGCGGGATGCCTGCCGCGCACAAGAGCAGCGTCCGGGACAAGCTCTTGCGTAAGATAAACGCCCGATCAAACCGCAGGCGGCGCAGCTCACGCGCAAGATGCCACCATCCGGCGAACCCGCGGGGCTCTCCGCGATCATCAAAGACGAGCACCTCATTGAGGCGCGGGTTGTGCAGCAGGATCTCGCGGGATTGCGGCCAGCCCAGGGTGGCGATCAACGCATTGGGACGATGCTGCCGCAGCGCCTTGAGAAATGGCGTGGCGAATAAGATCTCGCCGTACCAGTTAGGCAGCACGACCAGGATGCGTTCCATCATGAGGGATTTCGGATTGTGGATTGTGTCACTTTTCAACCCGCAATTCGCAATTCGTTGAAGTTACGTCGTGGTAGACCGCCTCGACCTGCTCCACCATGCGGGTCAGCGTATACCGTTCTTTCACGATGGCGCGGGCTCGGTCGGCTGCCCGAGACGCTGTCTCGCCATGTTGAAGCGTCTGCAGGATCGCCGAGGCTAAGCCGCGCGGATCATTTGGCTCGACCAACGTGCCGACCCCGCTCTGCTCCAGCACCCACGTTGAGCCTCCACCGCGGCGAACCGCCACGATCGGCCGAGCACTCGCCATGGCTTCCAGCAGCGAAAGCCCAAAACCCTCTTGCTCTGCCGGCAAAAACACGAACAGGTCCATGAGGCGCAAGGCGGCGGCGGTCTGCGGGAGCGCTCCGGCAAAATGCACCGCATCGCTGATCCTCAGCGCGTCGGCGAGCCGCTGCAGGCGTGCGCGATCTTCGCCATCGCCGATGATGAGCAGGCGCGCGTTCGGCATCACGGCGCGCACATGCGGGAGAGCCTCAAGCAATTGATGCACGCCTTTGCTCGGCACCAATCGAGCCACCGTGCCGATGACCGGCCCGCCGCTTGGCAATCCCACGTGCGCGCGCAGGCGCTGCAGCTGGGCCGGATCGATCGAGGCTTCAAACGGCGTTGGATTGATGCCGTGCGGGATCAGCCGGATGCGCGCCTCCGGAACATGAAAATCCTTGAGGAGATGCTGGCGCACCGGTTCGCTGATGGCAATCGTCAGCCCTCCGGTGCACGGCCAGAGCCACCGCCCGAGATTCGGCCGAAAAAATCCATGCCACGTCGTCACATACGGAATCGACAGCCGCCGTGAGAGCCGATCCGCCACCACGTGGGCCACGCGCGTGTGCGCATGAATCACGTCCACCGGCTCCTCCCTCCGCAGACGGCGGGTCAACTCGCGCGTGGCGCGACACACCTTCGGGCTGAACTCTACACTCGTGTGGAGTGGAACCGGCCACACCGCGGCACCGCGCTGTGAGGCCTCTGCCCCACAGGTGCCGGCATCGGCGGCGATCGCGACGTCATGCCCTCGCTGAATGAGCGCGCTCGACACCGAGAGGACGTAGCGTGTAATCCCTCCGACGTTGAGGTGCGAGGTGATCTGAAGGATCTTCATGGCTTACGACTAATCCTTCCCGCTCGCTTCAGCCATCGCTAATCGCCCAAGGACGACCTTCAGGACCTCCTCAACCGAGATGCGGTTCATGCAGGCATGCGTGAGGGTGCGGCAGCGCGGCGAATAACACGGGCTGCAGAAGACGTCTTTCTTGATCACCTCACCGAGAAAATTCGGCGGCAGATGACGGGCCGGATCGGTGGGCCCAAACAACGCGATGGTCGGCACGCGCATCGCCGCCGCCAGATGCAACGCCGAAGAATCGTGCGCGAGAAACAGATCGCAACGCTTGATTAGGCAGGCCAACTCCATCAGGGTTGTTTTCCCGACGACGATGTGGGGCAGCGGCGAGGTGAGTTGCGCCAGCGCGCTGGCGATGCCCTGCTCCTGCGACCCTCCGGTCACCACCACCCGAACGCCCTGCTTCGTTAAGGCGTTGCACACCGCGGCCCATCGGGCGAGATCCCAACGTTTGGTTTTCCACCGCCCGCTGCCGCCAGGCTGCATGCCGACCAGAGGTCGAAGGTGGAGGGTCGAAGGTGGAAGGGTCAGTAATCGCTCGGCGGTTTGTTCGTCTAGTGGGGAGGGCCACAGCTCAAGCTCCTCCCCGGCCGGCTCGATGCCAAGATGACGCAAGAGATAGTGCTGATGCGCCATCGGGGCCAAGATGACGCGCGGCAGCCGCACCGCCCGATTCAGGCACCCACCGCATTTACGGTTGTAGCCCATGCGCACCGGGATGCCGGCGAGCCACGCCAACAGATGCGTCTTGCGGCTATTTTGCAAATCGATCGACTGATCAAAACGTCCGGCGGCCAGACGCCGAAGCAGCTTCGCATGACCCAGCGGCCCGCGGTCCTTGCCGGCCTTGTCATAGATGATGACGTCATCGAGATAGGGGCAGCGCGCCACCACGTCATATGCCAAGCGGCCGACGATGAGGGTCAGATGCGCCGACGGCCATCGGCGACGGATGGCCCGCAAGCTGGGTGTGGAGAGCACCACATCGCCGAGCGCGCTCAGTTTCCAGATGAGGATGCGGGGGCGCGTGAGACACTCGTCATAGACCGCGAGTGTTCGCTCCACCATCCGCCCCGCAGGCCATTTCGCCTCAACCTGCGCGCGCCCCCGTGCCACGCATCGCTGGCGCAACGCCGGATCGTGAAGCAATCGCTCAATCGCATCGGCCAGCGCTTTTGGATCGCGCGGCGGCACCAACAACCCATTCTGCCCATCATCAATGAGCTCGGCGAGCGCGCCGATGCGGGAGGCGATCACCGGTCGGCCGACCGCTTGCGCTTCCACCACCCCGCGGCCAAAGGACTCGGGGTAGGTTGAGGGGACGAGAATCAGATCCATCGTGCCCATGAGCGCTGCCACATCATAGCGGATGCCGAGCCATTCAACGGCATCGTCAAGCTTGAGACTCTTGATGAGGGCGTCCAGCATCTGACGTGCCGGCGAACCTGGTGTATCGCCGGCCATGACCAGCCGAATGGGCAGGCCCTTCTGCTGAAGCTTCGCACATGCTCGGATGGCGACCTCGTGGCCTTTCGTCGCGGATAATCGCCCGAAGACGCCGACACGCCACGGGCCATCACGGGAAGGAGGCGATGGGCGAACAGAGAACTCCTCCAGATCAACGCCGCGAGGGATCACCCGCAGCCGCTCTTTGGGAACCCGGAAATGCTCCATGAGATACCGGGCGAGCGCCTCGGAAGGCACAATGACCGTGCGGCCCCACCCCATGACGCGAGACGCCGCGTGCGGCCGGTAAAATCCGTGCGCCGTGGTGATGAATGGCCGCTGGGTACGCCGGGCGGCCGCCCACCCGATCCAAGCCGGAATGCGGGAGCGCGCATGCACCACATCAACGCCTGTGCTGGTCATGATGTCCGCCACGGCGGGAATGCACGAGAGCATCCTGGAGAGGGATTTTTCATGCACGGGCAACGCATAGTGCACCGCGCCGAATGACGTCAGCGGCTCCACGAGTGGTCCGCCGGCGGAGATGACGCTGACGCGATGCCCGCGGGCGATCGCCCCCTTCGCGAGATCGAGCACGCCGCGCTCAACACCGCCGACCGCTAATGTCGGGACCAACTGCAGGATATGCATCTGATGGACGCTGGATTTAAATCAGTTTCTGGAGGGCGTGCCGGACGGCGCTGGCCGTGTCGAGGCGTTTGAACGACGCTGGCTCGCTCAGGGCCTGCTCGATCGCTGCCGCCACCTGATGCACGGGTACGATACGCACGTAGCCGTCGGCGGCCAAATCCTGAAGAAACCGACGGTGTTTGGTCCGCCGCCGGCACACGGTGGAGCGAAGCGGGGGTTCCACCACGATGACCGGACGTCCGCTCGCGCACGCTTCAGACACCATGGAAATGCTCTCGCCAGTCACGATGGCGACATCGGCAGCCCCCAGCATGCCTTCCATGGTCCCGTTGAGCGCATCCCGGCTGGCCAAGAGGAGCAACCGGCACCGCGGATCCTCGCTGAACCGCTGCGTGAGCATCGCGTCCACAGCGCGCGAGGTGCGGCGCGAGGTCGTGACCAGCATCGTCGCCTCACGCTGCCGGCTGGCGCGGGCCACCCCCTCCATCAGGGATGCCACAAACGGCTCCGACACGGCGTAGTGCGCCGTATCTCCGCCGAGAAACACGGCAATGCCCGGCCCGTGGAATGCGCCGGACCCTGCGCGAAATCGGGGATGGTGCTGCACGTGCGCGCGCGCGCAAGCCAAGGCGTCCTCGCCGAGCGTCGCGGCAACAGCGCCGTCCACCTGCACCACATTGCGCCGATGCGGCAGCCGGTCATGGCGCGGGGAAATGACCACATCGAATCGCGACAGCGGCAGCGGGGAGGGATTCATCAGCACCACCGACTTGGCTTGGTGCTCGGCCGCCCACAACACGTTGGGCGCCGAGAGCGAAGCCCCGCACGAAATGATGAGGTCGGCGTATCGGCCGCGCAGCGCCTTCCAGCTCTCAGGGGTGAGCGTCCATCGCAAACAGCGCGCTCCCCCCCACCCCTTCGGCATCCCCCAGCCCCATAGCAAGGCGATCCCGCGCGCCAGCCGGCTGCGGTAGCGAATCTCCACGGTCTGGCTGACGAGCTGCGGATGCTGCTCCTGCAGCGCGTGCACCACGGCATGGGATTGCTTGAGATGCCCAAGCTTGCCGTCGCTGAAGACCAGCGCGCGGCGGGCCGGGGTATACTTCCATTTCTTGTGCAACCAGAGCCATTGCGTCGGATCCTGCTCAATGTGTCGGGCGAGCACACTGGCAAACGCCTGAGCTCCCTGCCGCGCGGCCTCGTCTTCCGACGCCGGTGTGGGCAGCGCAATCGGGGGCTCAACAACAATACGGTGGTGCGGGCCGCGGATCCGATGGATGAACGCCGGAAGAATCAGCGCGCGCTTCTGATGCGCTAAGGCAAACGGCCCGGTGGCAAACAGCGCTGGCCGGCCGAAAAATTCGACGAAGAGGCCCTGGCGGCTGACTTGATCACCCACAATGCCGATGAGCTGCCGGCGCGAGAGCGCTTCGATCATCCGTTTCATCGCTCCGCCTTTGTGGATGATCGTGCACCCTTTTGATTCGCGGTAGGACACGAGCAACCGATACAAACGCGGCAGGCGCTTCTGAGCGCGCGCTAAGGCCATGATCGGATAGCCTCTGAGTGCTGCGACGATGGAGCAGAGTTCCCAATTGCCATAGTGGCCGGTCAACAGCACGATGGGCCGGCCAGAGGAGATCGCCGCTTCAAAATGCTGATACCCCTCGATCGTGATGTACCGCTCGACATAGCGCCGATCAATCACCGGCAGACGCAGCAGCTCCACCGCGCTCGCCCCAAGATGTCGACAGTAGGCGTGAATGATCCGGCGAGACGCCTCCGGAGTGATCCGCCCGTCGAAGGCCGCGCGGACGTTTCTGATCCCGACGCGGCATCGCTTGGGCTGCAGCCAAAAGATCAGCCCGCCCAGTCGCTGCCCGCACCACACCGCAGCCTCGGCCGGCATCACACAGAGGAGCCGGCTCATGAGCCTAACCGCAAGGCACGCGAGCCAATCGATCATCCAACTCATGCTCTCCGCTTAACACTTTCATGTGAACCCGAAGCACCCATAACGGCACAGATGACGAGCCTCCCGCGGCCACGAGCGGGCGGAGGCGGACCCAATCTTTTTCCGTGGTCACAATCGCATCCGGACGAACCCCGGATGAGGGTCGTGCCAAGGCCTTCCAATCCGCCAGGCGATACCGATAATGATCCGGAAAGGTGCGATGCCAGGCGATGGTCGCATGCAACTGTTTCACGGTCGCTTCAAACCCTTCCGGATCGCCGATGGAAGACAGCAGGCCCACCCGGGCGCCATCGAGCCGGGATAATTGATAGGGCTGCCGCGTCGTCACATCTTCCAGCCCAATCGGCTCATGCGCCGTGGCCACAATCGTCGCGGAAGGGGCCAGCGCATGCAGATGCTCCGTCAATGCGCCCACGGATTCCAGCGCTTCATCGGCCTTCGTAATGACAATGATGTCCGCTCGCCGAAGCGCTGAGATGTTTTCCCGCATCGGCCCGCGCGGAAACACCTGCCAGCCGCCAAAGGGCATCCGCGTGCGCACGAGCACGATGTCGCAATCGCGCGCAAGCCGCCGATGCTGAAACCCGTCATCGAGCACGATGACCTCAGCGCCAAATTGTGAGATCGCTCGCCGTCCGCTCTTCACCCGATCAGGCCCCACGAGGACGGGCACACCGCCCAAACGCTGAGCCAGCACCTGGGGTTCATCAGCCAGCAGCTCTGTGGGGGCCTGCGCGGTTCCATTGATCAGCAGCCCGCCGGAGCCCCAGGCCAAGACGTATTCCCTGCCGCCACCGCCATAGCCGCGGGACAGCACGGCCACCTGTTTGCGGCAGGCGATGAATTTCTTGGCCATGAGCTCCACACAGGTGGTCTTGCCGGTGCCACCGACGGTCAGATTCCCAACGCTGATGACCATGGCAGGCAGCCGAACTGAAGGAGCCCATCCATGATCGTAGGCCGCGTTGCGGGCAGCCACCGCCGCGCCATACACGACTGCGCCGGCGGAAAGGACGGCTCCGGCAAGGCTGTCGGAGCATGTGGATGGCTGGGATTGCGTGGCTATGCGCCACCACGCATCGTGGAGGGATCGCCACATGGTAATCTCTTATTGTACGTCGTCGGAGAGACAGAGTCTAGAACGACTCTCAAGGCGATATCAGATATGAAATGGTCATTTCATATCTGATATCGACTGGAAAATCGGCTGGAGCGCTTCGAGGGTGCGGGTGACGGCGCCGCGGGAGCGTTCGGCCAGCGCCTGGGCCCGACGCCCCATTGCCTCGGCGCTGGCAGGATTCGTGAGCAGGGCAGTGAGCGTTGCCAAGAGTTCTTCGGTTGTGGCAAGCTGTTTCGCCGCATCTGCAGCAAGCAACTGTTCGGCGATGTCGGCGAAGTTGTGCATGTGCGGCCCGAAGAACACGGGTTTGCCAAGGCTCGCAGCCTCCAGCGGATTTTGCCCTCCGTGCGGGATCAGGCTGCCGCCGATAAACACCACCGTGGCCAGCGCATAGTAGCGCGGCAGCTGGCCGAAGGTATCCACGATGCCCACGTCCCAGCCGCCGCCGCCGCGCGCCTGGGAAAACCTCAGCGAAATCAGTCCTGCCTGTTTAACCAACGACTCCACCTCGGCCACGCGCTCCAGATGCCGAGGAGCGATGATCAGCCGTATCGGCTGCTGCGCGCGCTTTAACTCGTGGATGGCCGCAAGCAGCGCGGCCTCTTCGCCTCGGTGCGTACTGCCGGCAACGATCAGCTGATCGCCGGGCAGCACCCCAATCGTTCCGGCGGTTTCCTGCGCCTGCTCGGGCGTTGGCCGCGCCGAGAGGCTGGCCTCCCATTTGAGATTCCCGGCCACGCGCACTTTTTCCGCGGTCACGCCAAGACTGGTCAGCCGATCAGCATCCTGCTGGCTCTGCATGCAGAAGAAGTCGATATGGCGGCTCAGCGCGCCTCCCAGCCATCGGCGGACCCACCGATAACGGCGAAAGGCTCGTGCGGAGATCCGCCCATTGACCACCGCAATCCGGCAGCCGCGGGCCTTCGCTTCTCGGATGAGAATCGGCCACAATTCTGATTCGATGAGGATCAAGACCCGCGGCCGAATCTGATCAAACGCGCGACGCACGCACCCCCGCAGGTCAAGCGGCAAGTAGAGCGGAATCGTTTGAGGGATGGCGGGCGTTGATGCCACGTCAAACCCGCCGCGGGTAATGGTCGAGAGGATCAGAGGATCCACACTCGCCTCCGCGATGGCTCGCACCAGGGGGCGCGCAGCCAGCACTTCGCCCACACTCACCGCATGCACCCAAATCGGCACGCCGCGGCGTAACACATCGCGCGCAGGCTGCGGGTAATACCCCAGCCGCATGGTCCAGCCGGGATGCGGCAGCCGCTTGCGCATCAGCGCCTTCGGCAGGTAGGCGAGGTAGCCGAGGATAAACAGCAGTTCGTACACCCACCACATTAGGACGCTAGTTTACGCCCTTGGATGGGCTTGATCATAGACTTTCTTCAGCCGCTGGGCGGTGACGTGCGTGTAGATTTGGGTGGTGGAGAGACTGGCGTGGCCGAGCAGCTCCTGCACGCTGCGCAGATCCGCCCCACGATCCAGCAGATGCGTGGCAAAACTATGGCGCAGGCTGTGCGGGCTGATGGTCGCCGGCAAACCGGAGAGCTTCACGTAGCGGGCCAGCAGCCGGTCGACCTGCCGAACGGTCAGCCGTGTGCCTTTTTGGCTCACGAAGAGGGCGTACGGCGCGCGCGGTGTTCGCGGCCGCTTCGCCACATAGCTTCGCACCACCTTCAGGGCTGTTTTCCCGATGGGACAGAGCCGTTCTTTCTTGCCTTTGCCTCTGACGATGAGCGTTTCGGAAATCTCATCCAGATCTTGCACATTAAGCCCTACCAGCTCGCTCGCGCGGATGCCGGTGGAATAGAGGGTTTCCAGCATCGCGCGATCCCGCCAGCCCTGCCATTTTTCCGTCGTCGGCGCGCCTAGCAGCTTGGTCATTTGCGGCTCATCAAGAAATGACGGCAGCCGCTTGTCCAACCGCGGCGTTGGGATCGACGCCGCCGGGTTATGCTCGAGCCCGCCTTCCCGGCACACAAAGCGGAAGAAACTGCGCAGGCACGACAGCTTTCTCGCAACCGTGCGACGCGCGAGCTGTTGGGTGCCAAGATGCGCCACGAAACGTCGGATCTCCAGCGGCGTGATCTCGTGGAGTCGCGCGTGCCCCAGGAAGGCGAAAAATTGCGCAAGATCGAGGGAATAATTCGTGCCGGTGTGCTCGGAGGCGTTACGCTCTGTTCGCAGGTACTGCAAAAATCGCCTCACCAGTGGCGGGATCACTCGTCAAGATCCTCGGAATCCTCAGCGGCTTTTTCTGCTCCGTTCTCGGTCTTGTCGAGCTTGCGCGCCGTGTACCGGCACGTCGGATAGTTTCCACACCCGTAGAAGATCCGTCCGCGGGAGCGACGCTCCACCAACTCTCCGCCGCAGGTCGGACACTTGACACCGGTCGGCACCGGCTTGGCGTTTTTGCACTCGGGGAATCCTGAGCAGCTTAAGAACTGGCCGAACCGGCCCCACTTGATCACCATGGGCTTGCCGCATTTTTCGCAGACATAGTTCGTGGGGATCACCTCGCGCTTGACCGCCTTCATCGTCTCCTGCGCATGCCCGATGCGCAGCGAAAACGGCGTGTAGAAGTGGCGCACCACCGAGACCCATTCCAGATCGCCCTCTTCCACGCGGTCCAGCTCTTCCTCCACTTCGGCGGTGAATTTCAAGTCCATCACCTCGGGAAAATATTCGATGAGCATGTCGGTGACGATGCGGCCTAAGTCCGTGGGAATGAGGCTGCCGCCGTTGCGGCGCACGTAATCCCGTGACACAATCGTCAGGATGGTGGGCGAATACGTACTCGGCCGCCCGATGCCGGCTTCCTCTAAGGCTTTCACCAGCGACGCATCGGTGTACCGGCGCGGCGGCTTGGTGAAGTGCTGGCTGTGCAGCAGGTTGAGCAGTGTTAAGGCATCACCCCGCGCCAACGGCGGCAAGGCGCCCTCAGGCAAAGCGCCCTCCTCCGCTTCCGGCTTCTCGCCTTCCTCATAGACTTTGGTCCATCCGGCAAAGAGATTCGTGCGGCCGTTGGCTTTCAAGTTAAATGTCCCGGCGGCGATTTGCACCGCCACCACCTGATCAATGGCGTCGGCCATCTGGCTGGCGACAAACCGCTGCCAAATGAGCTGATAGAGCGCGGCCTGCTCCTCGGTTAAATACGGCGCGAGCGACTCAGGCGTGTGGACGACACTCGTGGGGCGAATGGCCTCATGCGCTTCTTGCGCGGTCTTGCGGGATTTATACACGCGGGGCTCGGCCGGCACATAGTCCTTGCCGAACTGCTTGGGGATAAACCCGCGAAGGGCGTTCAACGCCTCATCGGCGATCCGCACCGAGTCAGTGCGCATGTAGGTGATCAGCCCCACCGCGCCCTCCTGGCCGATCTCGAGCCCCTCGTAGAGCTGCTGGGCGATGCGCATGGTGCGCGCGGAAGAAAACCTCAGCTTGTGGAACGCCTCTTGCTGCAGCGTGCTGGTGGTGAACGGCGGCTTCGGGTAGCGCTTTTGCTCCTTTTCCGTCACATCCGAAACGACAAAGGACTGCTCACGGAGTTCTTTCGCCAGACGCTCCGCCTCATCTTGAGTCTTCATCTCAACTTTTTTGCCATTCACTTTATCGAGCTGGGCTTTGAAGGCCGCGCCCCCTGCGGTCTTCTTCAGCTCAGCATCAATCAGCCAGTACTCTTGCGGTCTAAACGCCTCAATCTCTTTTTCTCGATCGACGATCAGCCGTAACGCCACCGACTGCACCCGGCCGGCGGATAAGCCGCGGCCGACCTTTTTCCACAAGAGCGGCGACAGGGAGTACCCGACGAGCCGGTCGAGAATCCGCCGCGCTTGCTGCGCGTTGACGAGCTTCAAATCGATCGCCGTGGGATGCTGGATGGCGGCCTTGATGGCTTGCGGGGTGATTTCATGAAAGGTGACGCGATAGATTTTCCGGCCATCCTGCGCAGCGCGCTTCGCCTTCGGACGTTTCTTGCCGCTGGCCGCCTCATCGTTGGCGCGCTTCGCGGCTTTCTTGGCTTGCGCCTCTTCATCGTCAAGCAGGAGCCGCTGCAAATGCCAGCTGATGGCTTCGCCTTCGCGATCCGGGTCGGGCGCTAAGTAGATGGCGTCACAGCCGCGCGCGTCTTCCTGCACCTGCTTGGCGATCTTGCGCCGCTTCTGAATCACGATGTACTGAGGCTCGAAGTTATGGTCGACATCAACGCCAAGCTTGCTCGCCGGCAGATCGCGCAGGTGGCCGAAGGAGGAGGTCACGTCAAAGTCCGACCCGAGGATCTTATGGATCGTCTTCGCCTTCGCCGGCGATTCGACAATGACGAGTTTCTTGGCCATCAGCCTCCACCCACGAACCGAACGATTTCCACCTGGTCCCCTTCCTTTAATACGGTGCCGGTGTGCTCGGCTCGCTTCAGAATCTTCAGATTCACTTCGACCACCACGCGCTCTGGCGCAATCGCCAGCGCCTCAAGCATCTTCGAAACAGTGGCCCCGTCCGGCAATTGGCGCGCTTGCCCATTAACGATGGCGTTCATAGGTATATCTGATAAAGTGCTTCCCTGGCAACTGTTTAATGATCTTTTTCAGTTCCAGCTGCAATAAGGCCGCTGAGACATCGGCTGTGGCCAGCCCGCAGCGTGCGGTAATCGCGTCAATGTAGAGCGGCTCCTTGCCCGTCATGCACGACGCGATACGGCGCTCCGCGTCACTGAGGTCTTCTTCACGCAACCCCTCAGGCCCCGCGGCCTGCTGCACCCTTGACGCTGCCACAGGCACAGGAAGCAGATGCAGTTCTTCTAGAATATCATCAACCGAGGTCACAAGGCGAGCGCCTTGTTTCAGCAGCTGATGCGTTCCGGCGGAAGTGCTCGCCGTAATCGCTCCTGGCACCGCGAACACCTCGCGGCCCTGCTCCAGCGCGGAGTCCGCGGTAATGAGCGCCCCGCTTCGCTCGCCGGCTTCCACCACCACGACGCCAAGCGACAAACCGCTGATAATCCGGTTGCGCCGTGGAAAATTGCCGGGATACGGCAGCATCTGCATGGGGTATTCCGACACCACCGCTCCGTGAGCGGCAATCGTGTCAGCCAACGGCGCATGTTCCGTTGGATAGACATGCGAAAATCCGCTGCCAAGCACCGCGATGGTCCGCCCGTGAGCCCTCAATGCCCCGCGATGCGCTGCCGCATCAATACCCAGGGCGAGACCAGAAACCACGGTCGCCCCGCGCAGGGCAAGATCATACCCTAATTGCTCAGCCACTTGCAAACCGTAGAGTGAGGCCGCGCGGGATCCGACAATGCCGAGTGCCGCATCATCCGCCTCGGTGAGCTCCCCGCGCGCGTAGAGTGCCACCGGCGGATCAGTAATCTCCCGCAGCCGCCGAGGGTAGGCGGCGTCGGCCAAGGTCACCAGGCCAACACCCTCCTGGTTGGCGCGCGCAAGCTCCTCCTTCAGGAGCCGAGGACTTCGCACGCTGCTCCTGATACGCTTCGCGATCGCCGCGTTGATTCCCTCAACCTGAGCCAACAGAGATTCATCGGCCGCACAGACCTGTTGCACGCTGCCGAAGGCCTCCAGCAGCCGCCGCATCCGCGCCGGATGCAGTTCGGGAATCAAATTGAGCACAATACACAGCTCGCGATCGGTCATGAGTTTTCCACAGGCGATATCAGATATGAAAAGGCCAATTCATATCTGATATCGAATTGCGGGTTCCCGCTAGAGGCGAGTGACGGTCAGGAGGCGGGCGTGATCGTTAAACGTCATTGAAAATCGGCTGAAAAATCCGGCGCGGCCCATCAGATTAAAGCCCATGTGCAGCGCATTCGAGAATCCGGCCGGCACGGAAAACTCGGCACCCGCAAACCGCACCTTAATCTGGGCCAGATAGACCGGCAGCACGCTGCCGTTGCTCAGCGACACATATCGGCGCTTGACGGTATTGAGCTTAATGCCTAAGAGCTGGGCCACATCCACGTGAAACACGCTCCACGACGCCCCGGAGTCGACGTAGGCCTGCAGGTAGAGCCATCGGTTGCCGGTCCACGCCTGCAGGTAGACAATCGGCGCGTAATGGCCGTGCGCGTCTTTCAGATACGGAAACTCAAACCGCCGCAGTGATGAGGCGGGCGCGTTCGACCGTCGCATTACGACTGCGCGCTTAATGCCGTCACAGCTTCTTCCGGCAGTGGAATATAATAGACGCCCGCTTGGCAGGTCTTCGTCAGCCGCGCCGACGCCTTCTGGTAGGCGGCGAGTTGCGTTTTGCCTGAAGCGATGATGCGGTCATCCACGACAACCACATACTGGCCGCCGTACCGCGGGGTCAGCTCGGCCAAATGATGCTGCAAATAATGCCACCCTTTGCACACATAGGGGCCAAGCTCCCGGCAAATGCGCTGCACCGTCTCTTCAGCCGAGAGATGGCTCGTGTCAATCGCGACATCCGCCTTGGCATACGCCGAAGCGCGCTGGGCGAGCAGTGTCTTGATGCGCGCCAAGGGATTCGCATGTCCGCTGAGCATCGGCCGCCGAGATAATTTCCTGCCGACTCTCGAGACAATCACCTGCGGGCTTGCGGTGAGGCACACCACCGGCCCGGTCACGCGCAAGTGGGCGCGCGTCTCGGCATCGACAAAGGCGCCGCCGCCGGTGGCAATCACTTGATGCCGGCCTCGCACCGCGCGGCTGATGCACCGCCGTTCCATCCGACGGAACACCGCCTCGCCGCGCTTCTCAAAAATCTCCGGCACCGACATGTTAGCACTGGACTCGATGAGCTGATCCACATCGACAAACCGCCAGCCCAAATGCTTGGCCAGTTTTTTGCCCACGCTGGTCTTCCCTGTCCCCATGAATCCTGTGAGCGTAATGTTCATGATGTCAGCAGATAGCAGATAGCATCCGCCACAACCCGTGGCGGACCCGCCATGATGTGTGGCGGGGATCGCACATAGATAATGCCCCTAAAACCTCTCTACTTGTTTGAGATAATTGCTATGGTTGCGTGTGAGCTCGCGTAAGGAATCGCTGCCGAATTTCTCAAGGATGGCGCGGGCCAGCTCAAAGGCGACCATCGCCTCGCCGATGACACCGGCCGCCGGCACCGTCGTAACATCCGACCGCTCGACGGTGGCGACGACCGGTTTCTTGGTATTGATTTCAACGGAGCGTAGCGGCTTGCGCAGCGTTGAGAGCGGCTTGAGGAATCCGCGCACGATGATCGGCTGGCCATTGGTCATGCCGCCTTCCAACCCGCCAGCGCGATTCGACGAACGGCTAAATCCCTGCCCCTTCTTGTAGAAGATTTCATCTTGAACCTTTGAGCCTGGCAGCGACGCTCCCAGGACCCCCTCGCCAAGCTCCACCGCTTTCACCGCATGAATCGAGAGAATTGCCCGGCCAAGAATTGCGTCCAGCCGTCGATCATAGTGGACATAGCTGCCCAAGCCCGGCGGAGCGCCCTCCACAAGCACTTCAAAGACACCGCCAAGCGTGTCGCCGACCTTTACGCACCGATCGATCAGCGCGATCATGTTCTTGGTCGCGGTCGCATCCAAACAGCGCAGCGGTGTTGGCTCAGCCTTTTTCCTCACGAGGGCCACCGTGGCATGTGCAGATGTCGCCCGGATGCCTCCCAGGGCAATCACATGGCTGGCGAGTTCGATGCCGAGCAGCGAGAGCAGCTGCCGGCACACCGCCCCGACGGCGACGCGCGCCGTGGTCTCGCGAGCGCTCGCCCGCTCCAAGACATTGCGGATATCGCGGTGGTCGTATTTCATCGCGCCGGTCAAATCCGCATGGCCTGGCCGCGGCTGGGTGACCACCGGCAGCCGGTCGATCGACGCGTCCTTGTTTTTAATCGCCAACGCCATCGGGCTGCCCAGTGTGACGCCGCGCCGGAGGCCGGAGAGGATTTCGGCGGTATCGGTTTCAAATTGCATGCGCGGGCCGCGGCCGAAGCCCAGCTGCCGCCGGCGCATCTGATGTTGGATCTCGTTGAGGTTAATCGGCACGCCGGAGGGCATGCCTTCCAGAATAGCCACGAGACACGGCCCGTGCGACTCCCCCGCTGTCAAAAATCTCAACATGGATTACCTCGATGGCCCATAGAAGCTCCACATCAGACGAATCGTCTCCTCAATGCCGCTGCTACGCAGCATCGTCTCCCCGTAAAACATCGCGATGACCAATCCGAGCGACAAAAATGGCCCGTACGGAATCACATGCGTCTTCCGGAATACCATCATAAACAGTCCGGGGACTAATGCCAACACCGGAGCGAAGAAAAACGCGAGGGTGACAATTTTCCAGCCGAGCAGCGAGCCGGCCATGGCCATGAGCTTGATGTCCCCGCCGCCCATCGAATCGCGCATATGGCGATAGCGGGCGAATCTCGCGCGCCACGCGGGATGATGCCGTAGCGCTACCCCAAGCCGCCGCAGGCCGTAGAGCATGACGTTGCCGGCCGAGCCGGTCACGTACAGGAGCCCGCCGCCGGTGAGCGCGCCAATGACGGAGCGCTCAAGCGACACCCAACGGTCGCCGGTATCATGTAGTGCTGGCACCAGCGCGCTCAGCGCCACACCGATCGCCAGGCCGCCGAGGCTGATTTCATCCGGAATGATTTGAAATTCCAGATCAATGAAGCTAGCGACAATGAGCGAGCACACCAACGCGGCGTAGATGACTCCCACAGCGGTCAGGCCGAATTGCCAGAGAACGGCGAGCAGCGAGGCGGCCGTCAGCGCTTCAACAATCGGATACCGCCACCGAATCGGCTGATGGCACTGCCGGCACTGAGCCCGCAACGCCAGAAAACTGAGCACGGGAATGTTGTCATACCACGCAATCGGCTTCTGGCAATGCGGGCAGCGTGAACCGGGCCACACAATCGATTCTTCCCGCGGCATCCGATAGATGCAGACATTGAGGAAACTGCCGGCACAAGCGCCGACCGCCACGATGAAGCCCCACACCAACCACGACGGCATCAGCGCGTAAGCGCTTCCTGCAGGGCGCGACGCATGGCTGCTAAGGGTGGTGGCCGATGCCACCACAGCCGGAAGGATTCCGCGCCCTGATAGAGGAGCATCGACGCCCCATTGGCCGCCACACATCTTCGACGGCGAGCCGCAGCCACAAGGGGTGTCGTCCGGTTGTACACCAGATCATACACCATGAGTCCTTGGCGCAGCTGGCAGGGGTCAATGAGCAAGCCGTCGCTTGGGCGCATCCCCACCGAAGTCGCATTGACGAGCAGATCGGCATCGTCCAATCGCACGCGAGAAAGACGTGTCGGGCACGCGCAAACACCGGGATGATGCTTGGTCAGCCACCGCGCAAGACGCCGGGCTCTGCCGAGGTGCCGATTGGCAATGGTCAGGCGGCTGCCTCGAATGCGCGCGAGTTCCCACGCGACCGCCTGTGCTGCGCCTCCAGCGCCAAGAATCACGGCGCGTGTTGCGCGCGGCCTCCACCCCAGCGCGATGAGCGCTCGCCGAAACCCGATCCCATCGGTGTTATAGCCGATCGTTCGGCGGTTGCTGATGACTACGGTATTGACCGCGCGCATCGCCGCGGCGTGAGGGTCCAGACGATCAAGCCACGGCGCAATCGCTTCTTTCAGCGGGACCGTCACGTTGAGGCCTTCGACTCCGGCGAGTGCGAGGGCTTGGAGCATGGGCCGCAGATGTTTCGGCGGCGCGTCGATGGCCGCATAGACCGCATCAAGCCGCAGCGCGTGAAACGCCGCCTCATGCATCGCCGGCGAAAGACTGTGAGCAACCGGATGGCCAATCACACCAAAGATACGAGTCATCCGCAGCTCCTAGCTGCTCATGGATGAAGCGCTTGGCGTCGTTTCACGTAGGATTGGCGGGTGCTCGACGAGACGAGCTTATTGACGGCGCTCAGATACGCCTTGGCCGAGGCTTCAATCACATCGGTCGAGGTGCCGCGGCCTGAGACCTCCACACCCTGGTGGCGCAATTTCACGGTCACCTCGCCCAACGCATCCTTGCCCTTGGTCACGGCATGCAAGCTGTAGTCAACGAGCTCAGGCGAGACTCCGGTGAGCCGGTCGATCGTCTTATAGCACGCGTCCACCGGGCCATCGCCGCAAGCCGCATCTTGCAGCGCTTTGCCGTCCTTGGTGAGCCGAATCGTCGCGGTCGGCACCGTGTCGCTGCCAGAGGCGGTATGGACATACGCCAGCTTGTAGACTTCCTGGGCCGCCGGCAGCGCATCCTCGACGATGGCCGCCAGATCCTCATCGAACACCTCTTTCTTCTTGTCGGCAAGAATCTTGAACCGCTCAAACGCGCGGTCCAGCCCAGGCTTCTGCAAACGAAATCCGAGATCGGCCAATCGCTTGGCAAACGCATGGCGCCCGGAGAGCTTGCCCAGCACGAGCTTGCTTCCCCCGACCCCGACGTCTTCCGGCCGCAGAATTTCGTACGTCGCGCGGTGCTTCAGCATCCCGTCCTGGTGGATGCCGGATTCGTGGCGGAACGCGTTGCCGCCGACGATCGCCTTATTCGGCTGGACGACGATGCCGGTCAGCGCGCTGACTAAGCGCGAGGCCTTGGCGATCTGTGTGGTGTCGATGCCGGTCGTGGCATGATAGAAATCCTGGCGGATTTTCAGCGTCATGACGATTTCTTCGAGCGAGGCGTTGCCCGCCCGCTCGCCGATGCCGTTGACGGTGCACTCCACCTGCCCAGCGCCGTTGGCAATCGCGGCCAGCGAGTTGGGCACCGAGAGCCCCAGGTCGTTGTGGCAATGCACGCTGATCACGGCCCGATCGATATTCGGCACGCAATCGACGATACTGTTAATCAATTCGCCAAACTGATCCGGAACCGCAAACCCGACGGTATCCGGAATATTCACCGTCGTCGCCCCTGCCGTGATGACCGCCTCCACCACCTGGTGCAGAAACTCCGGCTCGGTGCGCGAGGCGTCTTCCGGCGAAAACTCCACGTCGCGGCTGTACTTCTTCGCATACTTCACCGCCCACACCGCCTGGCGCAGAATCTCTTCTTGCGCTTTGCGCAGCTTGTACTTGCGGTGAATCGGGGAGGTGGCCAGAAACACATGGATGCGCTTCTTGCTAGCCGGGGCGACCGCTCTCGCCGCCGCATCGATGTCCGGACCGAGCGAGCGCGCCAGGGCCGCGATCGTCGGCCCTTTGACCGTCTCGGCGATCATGCGCACCGCCTTGGCATCCCCGGGCGAGGCGATGGGAAAACCTCCTTCAATGACGTCCACACCCAGCCGGGCTAAATGCTTGGCGATTTCCAGCTTCTCCTCAGGGGTTAAACTCGCCCCGGGACATTGCTCTCCATCCCGTAACGTCGTGTCAAAAATCGTGATGCGTCTCATTCTTCCACTCCGCCTTCTTCAATGTAGGGTTCGATAAGATCAATGAGCCGGTCAAGGGTTTCGAGCAGCTCATGCGCGCCGTCGTGGATCAGATGTTGGCGCACTTGGGCCAAATCAACACGCTTGGTGATAATCGCATCCGCGACCGTATTGGCCAGCGCCCCGCGCGCATTCGATGGGGCTTCATGATACTCGCGCAGCACCGTAATAAACACCTGCGGATCATGCACCTGGCCGTTGACCATCTATCTGCTATTTGCTATGCGCTATGTGCTGCACTTGCAAATTGGGCCTTGACCGATTCCCGATTGAAAAACCATATGATCACGCCATTCCATGCTAGGAGTAGGAGGAGTCCCACCCCTAGGCCGACGGCTTGCCCGATCTGCAGGCTCTGCCGCATCTGCGCAAGCGTGGCCGCATCGACCAAGCCGTTCATCGCCGCCATCATCTGCTCGGCAATCTGCCGCTGAGGCGAGACGAATAATTCCCACAAGCCCAGCAGGATTGAGGCACCAGCTTGGCCGATGGCCAGTGTTCTGGCCCAACCCTGCAGCATCAGCAGCCCGATGCCGGCAATGAGCGCAGCACTTCCCAACGCGCTCTTCGCCGCCGTGGCCATTCTGATCGCCGGAGCGCTGAGAATCTGCCGCACTGACTCTAAGGCTTGCCGCAATTGTCTCAGGGCGCGCTCCTTTTCTTCAGGCGGCAATTGGCCGGGCTGATCTCCGGTGGGGGCTGAATCCAGCTGCCGCAATTGCGCCTCGTAGACATCCAGCGCCCGAGGGCCGATCGCCAACGCAAAGAGCGATCCCGCCGCCGTCAAGGCTCCGATGACGATCAACACCATCGCCCACGCCGTCACGCCTCCTGATCGCTTCATCAGTCCTCCAATTCGATATCAGATATGAAATGGCCATTTCATATCTGATATCGCCTTAGGTTCCAAGCCGTCTTCCCTCACTCACTGACTCACCCACTCACTTACTCACTGCCTTTGAAAACTGCGCCTTCATCCCACCCCCTGCGAGGGCGCCAAAGGCGCTCGCCGCAATGCGGCGGTTGCTTTCAGCAACACTCGCAGGGGGTGGGATCACCCCCGTCCGCTTCACGATCGGCTGCGGGCGACTTGCCGCTTCTTGCTTCTATTCTGTCTTGGCTTTTGCTGGCTGCCTATCCACGGCATCATCGCCCGCAGCTTGCGCCCCACCTGCTCGATCTGATGCTGCTCATCCTGCGCCATCAGCTTGTTGAACATGGGCCGGCCGGCCTGATGCTCGGCGATCCATTCCTTGGCGAACTGGCCGGATTGGATCTCGCGCAGCAGCTGCTTCATGTTGTCCTTCACGCGCGCATCGATCACGCGCGGCCCGCACGCCACATCGCCCCACTTCGCCGTATCCGAGACGCGCTTGCGCATGCCCTGGATGCCTGAGGCCCAGAACATGTCGGTGATCAGCTTCAGCTCATGCAAACATTCAAAGTACGCCACTTCCGGCTGATAGCCGGCCTCGACCAGCGTCTCAAATCCGGCCTTGATCAGCGCCGAGGCTCCGCCGCACAGCACGGCTTGCTCGCCAAAGTTATCGGTTTCGGTTTCTTCCTTAAAGGTCGTCTCCAATACCCCGGCTCGCGTGGCCCCAATACCCTTGGCCCAGGCCAGGGCGAGCTGCTTGGCCTTGCCTGTCGCATCCTGATAGACGGCCACCAACGCCGGAACCCCTTTGCCTTCGAGATACTGCGAGCGCACCAAGCTGCCAGGACCCTTGGGCGCAATCAAGATCACATCGACGTTCTTCGGCGGATCGACCAGCTTGTACAGCACCGCAAAGCCGTGCGAAAATCCCAGCGCCTTGCCAGCCTTCAAGTTCGGTGCAATCGACTTGCGGTAGATCTGCCCCTGGAGCATATCCTGGGCGAGCATGATGATGACATCGGCCTTCTTGGCCGCCTCGGTCGCGGAGACTGGTGTCCAGCCATCGTGCTTGGCCAGATCGAAATTTGGCCCGCCAGGGCGCTGGGCAACAATAACTTTGACGCCTGAGTCGCGCAGATTGAGCGCTTGGCCCCGGCCCTGGATGCCGTAGCCAATGATCGCCACCGTCTTACCCTTAAGCGCTTTTACGTCTGCATCCTTCTCGTAATACATCTTCGCCATTGTCATCCTTTCCAATCGATATCAGATATCAAAGTTCACTTTGATATCTGATATCGCTCTGAAAGTACGCCTTCACCATCGGCCGCTGCAGATAGCGGATAACCACCCCATGCACGCCGGCCCCGCATGTCGCGATGATCGCGACACTAGGCTGGCCGCGCATCACCAACAGCGTTGCCAGCGATAAGGTAAACACCATCATCAATAACGACGCCGCCACGGCCAGCTTGCGCGCCCAAGGTTTGAGCAGCGGCAAACCGCACATCAGGCTCGCCGACAGCGCTAGCCACCCCAGCGGCAGCAGCATCGAGCGATCGGTCACATCAAAAAACATCTTCCACACCGTTGCGGCGGAGAGGGCCGCCATCGCGCCGTAGAAGAGTGTGAGCAAAGCTATGGGAACTGGAATCATTTCAGTGACGGCGACCCATGCCGCATGACTCACGACTCATGACCAAACGGTCTTCATCAAATGTCATGGGTCATGTGTCCTGGGTCGTCTTTTCGTCTATTTCTCAAGTGCTACACGGCCGGTGCGGACGAGCTTGGTGATGCCATGAGGCCGAAGCTTCTCCACGAGCTGATCCAGCCGCTTGGTGTCGCCGATCGCCTCAATCACGACGGAATGATCGGTGGTTTCCGCCAGCTTCGCGCCGAAACTCGCCGCGAGCGCTTCCAGCTCGGCCCGTTTTTTGCCACTGGCGGAAACGCGGGCCAGCAGAATTTCCCGGTCGATGAACTGGCCTTCCTTCAGCTCGCGCACCTCGATCACGTCGATGAGCCGGTTGAGCTGGTTCTTCACCTGCTCCAGTTTTACGGTGGTATCCGCATCCACCACGATGGTCATGCGCGAGATCGTGGGATCTTCGGTCGCGCTCACCGTCAGCGAATCGATGTTAAAGCCTCGGGCGCTGATCAGATTCGAAATCCTGGCCAGCACGCCGAAGTGGTTTTCCACTAAGCAAGAAATCGTATGTTTTTCACTCATTTTTGTGGGATTACACAGATTTTCAAATTGATTACACCGATTAAATCGCCTTAATCTGTGCAATCATCTTTTCATAATCTGTGTAATCAACGTCATGAATTTCTGTATTAGCCGAGGCTGAGTTTGGATTCGTCATCGGGATCAAGGCGCCTGTGCTGGGCTACTCCGCCTTCATTCTTGAGCGTTTCGTAGGTGCCCAAGAGCTGGTCATGCGGTTTGCCGGGTGCTATCATCGGCCAAATATTCTCGGTCTGCTCCACCATGAACTCAATCACCGTCGGACGGTCATTCACCTGCATCGCGCGGTCGATGGCCTGACGCACCTCATCCTTCCGTTCCACGCGAATGCCCACGCACCCGTTCGCCTCAGCCAGCTTCACGAAATCCACCGGGTTCAAGCGAGAGCTGGCATGCCGTCCCTCATAGAATAAATCCTGCCATTGCCGCACCATGCCGTGGTGCTGGTTGTTCATGATCGCCACCTTCAGCGGCAATTTGTGCTGAGCGGCCGTGGCGAGCTCCTGCGCGGTCATCTGGAAGCTGCCGTCGCCATCGATGTCCCACACGACTTCATTGGGCCGGCCGAATTGAGCGCCAATGGCCGCCGGCAGCCCAAAGCCCATGGTGCCTAAGCCTCCGCTGGTGATCAGCGATCGCGGCCGATTGAATTGATAGAACTGCGCGGCCCACATCTGATGCTGCCCGACCCCGGTCGCGATCACGGCGTTGCCCTTCGTCGCTTCGGAGATCTGCTGAATGATGTATTGCGGCAGCAGCTTGGTTTTTTCGCGGTAGACGAGCGGGTACTGCTTGCGCATCTCGGCAATCGTCTTGAGCCAACCGTTGGTGTCCGGGGCGTTCACGATGCGGTTGAGGGCCTGCAGCACGTGTTTCACATCGCCCACCACCGGATAGTCCACCACGACGGTCTTATTGATCGAGGAAGGATCCACGTCGATGTGCGCCTTCTTGGCATGGCGGGCGAATTCATCCGGCTTGCCGGTCACGCGGTCATCGAAGCGCGCCCCGATGCCGATGAGCAAATCGCACTGGGCCACGGCGTAGTTCGTGTATTCAAACCCGTGCATGCCCAGCATGCCCAAACTCAGCGGATCCGTCTCTGGAAACCCGCCCAGACCCAGCAGGCTGGTCGTCACGGGAATCTTGGTTTTATGGGCCAGCTCCATCAGCTCCGCGGTGGCCCCGGCTTGGATCACGCCGGCCCCGGCGTAGAGAATCGGCTTGTTGGCGCGCGCAATGACCTCGGCCAACTGTTCGATCGCTTTGGCTGAGGGCTTTGGAGCCTCGGTGGGCCGATAGCCGCGGATGTCCACTGTCTCAGGGTAGATGAATTCGGTCTCGGCCACCGTCGAGTCCACCGGCAGATCGATCAGCACCGGCCCTGGCCGGCCGGTCGCCGCGATGTAGAAGGCTTCGCGCACCACGCGGGCGATGTCTCGCACATCTTTGACGAGGTAGCTGTGCTTCGTCACCGGCCGGGTGATGCCGATCGTGTCCACCTCTTGAAACGCATCGTTGCCGATCACCGACGTGCGCACCTGGCCGGTCAAGGCCACGATCGGAATCGAATCCATGTACGCGGTGGCAATGCCGGTCACCAGGTTGGTCGCCCCAGGACCGGAGGTCGCCAGGCACACGCCGACCTTGCCGGTAGCGCGGGCAAAGCCGTCGGCCATATGGGCCGCGCCCTGCTCATGCACCGTGAGGATGACCTTGATCGACGATTGGTAGAGCGCGTCAAACGTGGGCAGATTGACCCCGCCAGGGATGCCGAAGACCGTCTCGACTCCCTCGCGTTTGAGGCACTCGACGAGGATTTGCGCGCCTTTGAGTTTTTGCGACATGGTAACCAAATATTATAGCTGGATTTTCTCGTCAGAGAAAGCAAAACCAATTCGGGGTAGTGTCCTAATTTGACCAACGAAAATTACTGGCATTCGCTGTAACCCAAGTCGTAGTAATAGCTATCAAATCGCTGCTTGGGTTCGCCTCCATCCGCGTGGGCGCAACCTTTGTTGTAATCAGCATAATCGCGTTCTCCTTGCTGATAACCACTCTGATATGCCCCGCTTAGCACATACATGAGGGGGTCTTTTCCACGCTCCTCCCAGACATCTTCGTAGCCTTTGTCATAGGCCGAACCGCAGCCTGACAGAAAGAGAGTAAACAAGATTAAAAACCACTTCTTCATTTTTCGGAAGGCCACTGCAAGGCTTCGTCTACGAGTTCTTCCAGCGTCCAGATATGATCTCTTATACCAGCCGCCATTGCCCGGTGTCATCGTGAGGGTTCGATGCCACCGGCAGAAGTTGTAGAAAAACTTGACAGGGGGGTTAGGGGGATGCCAAGCTAGGTGTGGAGGTTGGTGGGGGGCCCTCTGGTCCCCTCATAGGTTTAGGAATTCCGATTGGGGTTCTTAAATCGCCAGCCTCTTTATCTTTTATGATCTTGAATCCCAGCCAAGGGCGCTGAACCCCACTAACGTCACGAGTCAGTCTACTCTTGAACTCCATACTCTTTACCGTCTTAAAGAATTCACCGATGTTCTTGTCGCCAGTGAATCGTCCACCTAGCGTGTAAGCTACGATGTCAGCCACCTGAATCCCCACATTTTCCTTTGAGATAGCAAATAATGGAACCTTGAGAATTGAGTCAAACGAACGACCCGCTGAGCTTTTATGGAAGAAATTACTCACCGAGATTGATATTTTCTGATTTGTTTGGACGCCTCTGTCGTCAAAGATCAATTTTGCAATTAGTCCTGGATGGTTCTCTTTCATGAATAAATTGATTCTCTCGAACAGGTAAAAGAATGGCCGTTCGAGGTGCTGGGAGTCAGCGCAAGCTAAATCCATATCTTCCTTTGCGAACACGACTGAAGCAAACGCCGTCGTCCCTTTTGTCGCCATATACGAGAGTATTTCTCTAACAAGAGCAAGATCCTTTGAGCGAATCCCTCTTGACTCTAACCGAAATTGATACGCTCCCAAAACACTTTTTCCCTTCAATTCTATGTTACCGTTTTCACGTCCTAGATGGCTTGCCTTGATTGAATAAATGTCCTGCGAGCACTCGTTAAAGTCGTGGCTCTTAATCTGGACGGCAGCGAGCACCCCAGCCTTAAGCTTTTGGTCGTGTGTTGCCTGCCAACTTTCATCAATGAAGAAAAGCATCTTATTAAGCTACTCCTGCTGATTCAGGTATACAATTCCCTTGTCAAGTACCGAATATCTAAGCTAATATACTAGACGGGACTACCGCCCAAACGAGCAAGTAGCCCCGTCTAGGTCGTACATAGCTCGGACAAGGAGGCGGGTATCAGCTTAGCGGCGATCCCGCCTTCTTGCTTTATCTAGGGCTGCCGAGCCAGCCGCGTAATGGAGGCGGCATGGCTACACTCCATGTTAGGGGTTGCCCCCTTTTCGCTCAAGCATCTCAAGAATTATATTTTCTCCGCCAGTTGAAATTGTCCACTGACCATGACCTTTTCTCTCGATATATCCGTATTTTCTTTTGGCATCATTGAAAGCCACGCGCATGTTACTCGGCTTCTTGAAACCACATAACCCGAACCAGTCCTCCATTTCTTTAGGGGAGAATGAGGCTCGCCGCTCATGTTTAATTGCATGATAAGCGATAGCCGCTATGCGTTCGTAAAAGGTACTGACCGGAAGCTCTTTAGCGAATTCTCTCACTGTGGTTTTTCTACCGCTGGGACTAGTTATTCCACGAGCCTCCTCAGTGCTAGCTACCTCACCGTGAATGTTTACATCTTTAAAATGAGGAGCGACGGTCTTAGCCACCTGTAGAATCTCAATCAACTCCTTTTCGGCTCCCTCGATTACAATTTGCCCATCTCGTAGATCAAAAGTGATTTTTGCCATTGCGCCTCCTTTGGATAGCGATCCCAAGTATAGTGGAAATCTAAATAGCGGTCAAGAAAAAAGTGTGGATGATAAGCGTGGATTCTGTAAAGCGGGTCGCTGAGCAAGGTATTGCCTTTGGGTTTTCAAATTAAGACACGACCGGACTTGGATGGCCAGGGACCACTTGGCCACTTGGTCACACGGCCACGGTTTTTGGAATGACGGCGGTGGGACGGTCGGGGGAGCGGACCGAGCAGTCCATCGGATACAGGTAGAGCGGGACCAATGTCTGCGGATCATCCCGCTGCCCAGCACGAAACCGCTCCTGCCCAAGCCGGGCTAACGTGGCGGCGCGAGGCAGCCAGAAGTCGGAGGGGGCGAAGACCGCCTGTGGCACGCGCGCAAGAATCTGCTCGCGGAACGCCGCACAGCCATCGCCAACAAAGATCGCCGGCTCTGCTGATGCGGCCAGCGTCTGCTCAAGCGGGCCAAGCAGGTAGTCGCTGTCTTTGAGGATGCGCTGCCTGTCCCAGCGATACCGGGCCAGATACACGTTGCCCTGCCGCGCATCCAGCACCGCATAGATTGGAGATGAGGCATACGGCACGTGCGCCGCCAGCACATCCAACGAAGCGACGCCCACCACCGGAAGGGATTTGGGAAACACCAAAGCTTTCACAAACGCGAGGCCGATCCGCAAGCCGGTAAACGAGCCGGGCCCGATATCGACGACGATAGCCTCCACCCGGTTCAGCGGAGTGCGCGCGCTCTGAAGCACGCGCGTCACCGCATTCGGCAGCTCCACGGCATGGGGGTAATCAGCCAATAACTCATAGGATGCCAGCACCCGTCCTGCGTCAACGGCCGCGACTCCCAATTGCCTTGTCGATGTTTCAATGGCTAAGATTGTCATCGTATGTTCGTTTCAGGTTCCAAGTTTCAAGTTTCAGGTTCAGCCTTCGCAACAACCTGAAACCTGGAACCTGGAACCTGGAACTGACTCATTACAGCTTGCCCTCGTGCACCAGTGCCGCGGAAGGTAATGCGGCGGCGGTTGGTGCTGACATGAGCCAGCGATATCTCCACGTGATCCGACGGCAACACGCCTTCAAACCGTTCGGCCCACTCGATCAGCGTGATCTTTGAGGGCGAAAACATCAGATCCACATCCAGCCACGCCGCGGCCGGGGCTCCGGAGAGCCGGTAGCCGTCGATATGCACCACGGGTGCGGGGCCGGAATATTCACGCATGAGCACAAAGGTGGGGCTTTTGACGCGGTGCGGATCGCACCCGAGCCCCTTGGCGATTCCCTGAATCAGCGTGGTCTTTCCGCTGCCCAGCTCCCCGCGCAACGCCACCACATCGCCGGGCTGCAAGAGTCGACCGAGCTGCTCACCAAGAGCGTGGGTTTCCTCAACCGAAGCCGTGACAGCCTCGAATTGTCGATTGACGATTGGCGATTGGCGATGAGACATTAGAAGTGCCTGAATCCTGTCGGGATGAGTGGAACGATGCGGCCATCACGACGCTGCAACTCGACGCCGACGCCGCGGCGCACCACGCGACCGATCGACGTCACAGGACAGGAACCCATCCGCCGGGGCAATCGCGCCACGTCGCGCGCGGCGACGGCAAACAGCAGCTCAAAATCTTCTCCATCCATCAGCGCATGGCGCAACGTTTTTCCTGCCCGTGAAATGGGAACCTGCTTCGCCTCAATGCGCAGGATCGCACCGCTGGCCCGGCTCATCTGCCACAGATCCGATGCCAGCCCGTCGGAGAGATCCATCATGGCATGAATGCGCGCGCGCTTCAATAACGCCTGAGCCTCTGCGACTCTGGGGGTAAAGGCGGCGTGATGCCCGCTGAGGTAGGAGCCGCCTAACCGGCCGGTGACGCACAGCGTATCGCCGATCCGTGCGCCGCTGCGCCGAACCACTTGCGATGACGCCGCGTAACCGATGATCGCCACATCGACGATGACCTGCGGGGCTCGCACGGTATCCCCGCCGACGACGGCGCAGCGATTCCGCCTGGCACACCGTTCCAGTCCGGCATAGAGCCCATCGACGAAGGCGATTGGCGTGCGCGGCGGCAGGCCTAACGACACCACCGCCCACAACGGCGCGCCCCCCATCGCGGCGATGTCGCTGATATTGCACGCGAGCGCTTTCCAGCCGATGGCCGCAGGCGACAGAGCGTCTCGGCGAAAATGCGTCCCTTCCACCAGCATGTCGCTGGCAAAGAGCAGCAGCTCGCCGTGTTTCGTGCGCGCCACCGCCGCATCATCGCCGATCCCCGCCACAACAGACGTTGGTCGGTGGAGACGCCTTCGAATGCGATCAATCAACTTAAACTCACCAATCGCATGCACCGTCTTCATCACGGTGGGCTAGCGCTCATCATATGGCGAAAGACCATGGCGGTGCTGATCAAAAAGCTATTGTGCAGCACATGCACCGCCAGCGACGCGGCGAGCGATCCGGTCCGCTCATACAGATACGCCAGCACGCAGCCGAGCGCGACGATCGGCAAAAATCCCACCACGTTGGTGTGCAGCAGCGCGAAGATCGCCGCGCTCGCGAGCATCCCGATGAGGCGCGACGTCCGCTGGCGAATCGCGGTGTAGAGCACGCCGCGGAAAAACAGCTCTTCGACGATGGGGCCGACCGTGCAGGCGAGCACCACCGTCAAGCCCAGCACGAACGGACGCTGCTCGCGAAACACCAGCTCTTGGATGGGCTCAATCGGCTGCTTGATGCCGAGCGCTTCAACCACCTGAGCGACCAGCCAGAGCAACCCGAAGAGCCACGGAAACGCCGTCATGTAGCTGCGCAAGCCGATCGTCATGGCCGGGCCGGCGATCGGGCCGGTCAACCCGAAGGTGGCCCAGACCGAGCGCCCCTTGCCGGCGGCGAACGAGAGGATCATGAGGCCCACAAACACGTCAAGCAACAGCATGGCCACGGTCAACGCCACATGCGGATCAGGCAGGGGCAACAGCCCGGTCGTCACCAGCATCAGCTGGGCGGCGGATAACAGAAACGCCATGGCCACGGCCAGCATCATGATTCGGAAGAGCTCGCCGAAAGACCACGGGGGCAGCGCCGTCGATGATGCGGTCCACCACGACCGCCACGTGCCCTGCATGACGGCGCGAATCGCCAGCGCGATGCCGCCGCATGTCATGACGAGCGAGAACAGGCCGAGGATCACCAATGCGAGGGTGGTCGCCGGCTCATGGCGCACAACGCGTCGCCATGTCTGCGCATCGATCGTTTGCGGCATCCACTCTCGCGAGCGCTCCGGAAGCTCCCGGATGGCTTCCAGCGGCTCCGGCGCATTCGTCGGACGCCCCCACACGTACACCCCGATGATCAGGAGAGCCAACACGGCGTACAGCCATCGGCTGCGCAAGAAGGATCGCGTCATCCCACCTTGGCCCGAGGAAACAGCACAGGGTGCGCGCCGATGGGATGCGCCGAAGGCCACGACGCGGTGACGAGGGTGGGATCTGCCGTGTGCGACACGCCGGTGTAGCCGAGCTGCTCCCACATCGCGTCGGCGACCGACGGCATGAACGGCTGCAGCTGGGCGGCCAATGCCCGCACCACCGACGCCATTGTCACGAGGACGACGTGTAAGCGCCGAACGCTCTCAGGCTGTTTCGCGAGTTTCCAGGGGGCTGTGCGCTCGATATATTGATTGGTCTGGGTCACCACCGCCATGATCGCCTCGAGCGCTCCTGAAAAATCCACCCGGCTCATCGACGCATCCACCGCCGAGGAGACCTGCTGCGCTGCCGTCCACAGCGCCGCATCGTCCGATGAGGCGCCGACGCCATCCGCCTGCGGGATCACGCCTTGGCAATAGCGCTCCAGCATCGAGCAGGTGCGGTTGACCAAGTTGCCGAGGTCGTTGGCCAAATCGGCGTCAAGGCGCTTGAATAGGGCGTCTTCCGAAAAACTCCCATCCTGGCCGAAGGGGATTTCGCGCAGGAGAAAATAGCGGTAGATGTCCGCGGCATACGGCTGATCCTTCAGCAGCTGCGTGACCACGGCCGTCGGATCGACGATGTTGCCCAGCGTTTTCGACATCTTCTGTTCGCCCACCTTCCACCAGCCGTGGGCGAAAATCGTTTTCGGCATCTGCGCATCAGGCAGGCCCAGCGCATGCAGCAGCACCGGCCAGTACAGCGCGTGGTGCCGCAGGATATCTTTGCCGATGACATGCATCGCCGCCGGCCAGAGCGCGTCGAACCGTTTCGGGTTCTCGAGGTAGCCCGCCACGGTGATGTAGTTCAGCAGCGCATCGATCCACACATAGGTGACATGGTCCGGGCTGAAGGGCACCGGAATGCCCCAACTGACCCGCTGGCGCGGGCGGGTGATGCACAGCGACTCCGGCAGCGGCTGCTCCAAGAGGCTCGCGAGCTCGTTATAGCGGCTGGCCGGCTTGACAAAATCCGGGTGAGTCTTCACAAAATTTCGCAGCCAGTCTTGGGACGCGCGCAGCGGCAGGTGCCAGCCATCCTCTTGAACGGGCTCCAACGCCCGCTGGCAGGAGGGGCACAGCGGTTTTCCGTCGACGCGGCCGGTCGCGGCCAATTCCGCCTCTGTCCAGAACGTTTCATCCGGAGTGCAATACCACCCCTGATACTCCGCGTGCACTAACTTCTTCTCGTCGTACAATTTCGTCAGAATCGCCTGCACCGCTTTCTCATGCCGCGGCTGGGTGGTGCGGATGAAATCGTCATACGAAATGTTGAGCAGCTTCCAGAGTTCCAGGAAGCGTTCGACGACGTCATCGACGTAGACCTGCGGGGTTTTGCCGGCGGCCGCGGCGGCCTGCTCAATCTTTTGGCCGTGCTCATCGGTCCCGGTGAGCAGGAAGACTGATTCGCCTTTCAGGCGGTAGTAGCGAGCCAGCGCATCGGCCGCGATCGTCGTGTACGAGTGGCCGATGTGCGGTGCCGCATTGACGTAATATAGCGGGGTTGTGAAATACAATGTCTTAGACATCACCGTAGGGTGGCCGGGTGGGTGTTTGGCCACATGGCCACCTGGTCACGTTGTAGTGTGAGCCATTGCTCTCTCGCCAGGGCCGCGACGAGGCGCGGGCTGACGAATTGCTCCAAGGATTCCTGCAAGTCAATGAGCTTCAAGGCGGCATCGACGTACCGCTGTGCAGATGCTGCGCGGTTGGCTTCGGCGGCACGCGCGGCCTGTTGATGAAACGCCGCCATCATCTCCTCCAGGAGCTGTGCCACCGACTCGCGCGCATCCGGCAGCGGTTGGGTCAGCCACGGCAGCGGCGAAGGATCCGCCAGCTGCGTCCTCCAGCGTTCCGATGTCGGCCCTGATGTGGGCGACGGACATCGCACCAGTTGGCAGCGCGAGACGATTGTCGGCAGACACTGCGGCAGCGCCGACGTGGTGAGGAAAAATTTCGTCGAGGCAGACGGCTCCTCTAATGCCTTCAGCAGCGCGTTCGCGGCTTCTTCGGTGAGCCGCTCGGCCCCGTCGATGATCACCACCTGGCATGCGGCGCTATACGGCCGCAGGGCCACACGGCTCAGCACCTGCCGGATCGTTTCGATTTTGATGCGGTCTGCCGGGCCTTCCGGCAGCAGCACATGCAGATCCGGGTGCACGCCTTTCGTCATCTGCGCGCAGGTCCGGCATTGATCGCATGGCCGCCCTGTACGCTCGGTGCAGTTAAGAGCTTTTCCCATTTCTATGGCGAGTTGCCGTGTGCTGGTCTCGTCTGAGCCGATCAGCAAATAGGCATTAGCCACCCGACCCGTAGCCAGATGCCCCTGCAGATACGTCTTGGCGAACGCTTGTCCCTGAATCTCGTCCCAGCTCATCTGAGTGGCCCGGTGGCCGGGTGGCCAGGTGGCCCGGTGAGTGTTTGGCCACTTGGCCAGTTGGCCACTTGAGCAACTCGTTTGCCCGCCAGTGCCGTGATCCGGTTTCGCACCCGCTGAGCGGGCGGTGTCGCATCGACGACGTTGATGCGCAACGGCTCTCGACGAGCGAGTGCCAGATAGCCGGCGCGCACGCGGCGGTGATACGACAGCGGCTTGCGCTCCATGCGATCGCGAGAACGCTTCAGCCGGCTAAAGCCAATACGCGGCGGCACATCCAACACTAGCGTCAGATCCGGCATCGTACCACCGATCGCGCGCCGCCCAAGCTGCTGCAGCCACGGCACGTCTAGCGTTCCAGCATACCCTTGATAGACTATCGTCGCATCATGAAACCGGTCGCAAACGACGACGCGGCCTTTGGCCAGCGCTGGCCGGATTTTTTCCTCAACGAGCTGGACCCGCCCTCCGATAAAGAGCAGGGCTTCCGCCAGCGGCGACAGCGGTGCGGTTGAATGGAGCAGCACCTGCCGCAGCGCTCGTCCCAGCGACGTCGAGCCGGGATCGCGCACGAACGTCACGCGATAGCCTTGCCGCTTCAGCCACTGCACCAGCCATCGCGCCTGCGTCGACTTCCCCGACCCCTCCGGTCCGTCCAACGTAATAAAAAATCCTCTTAATCCCATCGCGAGCAGATAGCAGATAGCAGATAGCAGATAGCGTACAACATCGCTTATTTGAGGCGACGCCACAGCGTTCCAGCCGCAGTGTCCGCGAGCATATAGCCTTCCTGGCGTAGTTGCTCGCGGATCAGATCCGCCCGCTTGAAATCCTTGGCTTTTCGCGCCGCATCGCGCTCAGCAATCACCGCTCGAAGATGGGAAACCGTGTCCATCCCTTCTTCGCTCAAGCCTTGTTGAAACAACCCGAGCGCCGTGCCGCATCGCGTCAGCACTTCAAACACGCCGCGAAGAGCCACGCGGGCTTCCGCATGGTCCGACGCCAGCAGACGATGCCCGGCATTCACAAGGTCGAAGAGCGCGGCGAGCGCTTTGGGGGTATTCAGATCATCATCCATCGCCGTCTCAAAGGCCTGCATGGCGGTCGCCGCTTCGGGAATGGCTCGGCCGCTCCTGACGGTATCCGTATCCAGCTGCTGCTGGTAGTAATGTTGAAAAAATCTGGAAAACTCCTCCCAGTTCTTCTTCGCTTCTTCCATCCGCTCAGGTGAATAATCAATCGGGGAGCGGTAGTGCGCTTTGAGGAAAAAGATTTTCAGATAATCCGGATGCGGATACTGATCCAAGACCTGCTGCAGCGTCAAGAAATTCCCGAGCGATTTGGACATCTTCTCGCCCTTCACCGTCAGCAGGCCGTTGTGCACCCAGGTGCGGGCGAAGGGTTTGCCGGCGGCCTGGGCTTGGGCGATTTCATTCTCATGGTGCGGAAACACCAGATCCACCCCTCCGCCATGGATGTCAAACGTATCGCCGAGGTATTTCGTGCTCATCGACGAGCATTCGATGTGCCAGCCTGGGCGGCCCGGCCCCCACGGGCTGATCCAGGAGGGTTCCTCCGGCTTGGCATGTTTCCAGAGTGCAAAATCAAGCGGATCGTGTTTATGCTCGCCAGGCTCCACACGCGCCCCGGCGCGCAGCTCATCGACGCTGCGCTTGGAAAGCTGGCCATACCGCTCGAATTTGCGCACGGAAAAGTACACGCCGTCTTTCGCTTCATACGCCGTGCCCTTGATGAGCAACTGCGAAATCAGATCCGTCATCAGCGGCACGACATGCTCGGTCGCCTTGGGCTCTTGCGTCGGCGTTCCGACGCCGAATCGCGCCAGCGTCTCGTGATAACTCTTCAGGTATTTCTCCGCCACCGCCGCGCATGCGGCCTTAAGATCGCTTGCGACCAACTCTTGTTTGGCCTTCTCGATGATCTTATCGTCGACATCGGTGACGTTTCGCACAAACGTGACCTGGAACTTTTTGTATTCGAGGTAGCGCCGCAACACATCAAACACGTAGGCGCTGCGCGCATGGCCGATATGGGGATCGTCGTAGACGGTCGGGCCGCAGACGTACATCGACACCTTCGGCGGAGCGATCGGCGCGAACTCTTCCAGGCGTCTGGTGAGCGTGTTGTACAGCCGCATGCCGGCTATGGGGTGGGAGAAGACGGCGGCGGGTTCTTGCGCTGCTCTCGGAAATGGTGCTCTAGCGCATCGATTTCATGCTGCAGTTTTTCCAACCGATCGGTGAGCGGATCCGGCAGGTGCGAGTGATCGAGCTTCACCCCGGGAAACGAACGGTCTTTGATTCGCGTAATCCGCCCCGGCACGCCGACGACAGTGGAATGCGGCGGCACATCGCGCAGCACGACGGCGTTGGCCCCAACCATCGAGTCGTTGCCAATCGTGATGTTGCCCAGCACCTTCGCCCCTCCACCGATGACCACGTTATTCCCGATCGTGGGGTGGCGCTTGCCCTTCTCTTTGCCTGTACCACCCAAGGTCACCCCTTGATACAGGGTGACATTCTTGCCGATCACGGTGGTTTCGCCGATGACGACCCCCATGCCGTGGTCGATGAAGAGCCCTCGCTTGATCTTGGCCGCCGGATGAATTTCAATACCCGTGAGCCAGCGCGCCACCATCATGATCCATCGAGGCAGCACGGGAATGCGCAGCCGCTCCAGCGCATGCGCGATGCGATAGGCGATGACCGCGTGCAGTCCGGAATAGGTGAGCAGCACCTCGATGAGGTTGCGGGCGGCCGGGTCGCGCTCAAAGCACGCTTTCACCTCTGGCGCAAATGCCACGCGCACGACGATGAGCATGCCGACAATACTCGCTGCCGCAACAAGCCATGACATGGTGCTGTGAACCTTCTTTTACTTTTACCTTTTACCTTGTACTTTTTCCTTTTGCCTTTTGCCTTTTGCCTTGTCCAATAATACCACCGCCTGAGCGGCAATCCCTTCTTTGCCCGGGCAAAACGCCTCGGTGGTTTTCGCTTTCACGGACACGTGGCTCGGGGCAATCTTGAGCATCCCGCTGATAGCTATGGCCATCTTCGTTTTGTAGCCGACGAGCTTCGGCGTATCAGCGACCACGGTGGCGTCGACGTTGGCGACCGCAAATCCCTTGCGCCGCACCTGGCGGATCGCGGCATCGACAAACATCCGGCTCTCCGTGTTGCGCCACTTGGAATCGCTCGACGGAAACTGTTCGCCGATATCGGGTGCCCCGATCGCGCCGAAGAGCGCATCGGCCACGGCGTGCAGCAACACGTCGGCATCCGAATGACCGGACAATCCCCGCGCGGACGGAACCGTCACCCCGCCGAGCTTCAGC
>JACQWM010000051.1 GCA_016209275.1 Candidatus Omnitrophota bacterium | reverse complement strand
CTGAACAGCAAGTCCTGGACGCGTTGAAGCCGATCGAGGATCCGGAGCTGCACTTAGGGATCGTTGATCTCGGGCTGATCTATGGATCGGAGATCAATCCGCAGCCGGAGGGTGATGAGGTGAAGCTCACCATGACGTTTACCTCGCCTTTCTGCCCATACGGGCCGCAACTCAAGGCCATGGTGCAGCGAGCGCTGGCCTCACTTCCCGGTGTGGCGAACGCCGTCGTCAACATCGTCTTTACCCCGCCGTGGGACCCTCGGACGATGGCCTCCGAAGATTGCAAAATCGCCCTCGGTCTTGGCTGGGACGAAGAGCCTGAAGGCGGCCCGGACATCGAACAGCAGCGATAACCCCGGCGTCACCGTCCCGCAGGATTCCTTCTCCTATGATGGCGGTCATAGTGTTACCGATTGGGCTGCGATAAGATCAGCACATCGCCATGGCGCTTGTTAAACCCGCCTATCTGCCGCCGCTGTACCAAGATTCCGCTGAAGCCGGTCGGCTGATTTTGCGTGACGGCTCCACGGCCATTCTCCGCGTGGCCCGGCCCAACGATTACGAGGCGATGGTGGAATTTTTCCGCCGTCTCTCGCCCGAATCTCGGCGGCAACGATTCTTCTCGGCCTCCAAACCTCCCGAAGAAGACATTCGCGATCTGTGCGATTCGTCCGACCGCCACGCCGCCTTCACCCTTGTGGCCTGGCGCGCGACGACCGGGGCTCCGACCATCATTGCCGTGGGATCATATTTTTCCAAAGATGCGCATACGGCGGAAGTCGCCTTTGCCGTGGACGACACCTTGCACGGCAAGGGACTCGGCTCGCTGCTCCTGGAACGGTTAGCGCTGTTGGCCGCCCGAGAAGGCTTCTCAAAGTTTTGGGCGGTGACCCATCCGGACAACCGCCCCATGATCGAGGTGTTTCGCCGCTCCGGCTTCCAACTCAAAGAAACGCCGGCCGGAGGCGAAGTGGAAGTGGAATTTTCGCTCGCTCCGACGGCGGCCAGCGCCTCGCGCGCGGAATGGCTGGATGAAGTGTTTACCACCGCGTCCATGCGGCCGTTTTTTTATCCGCGGGCCATCGCCGTCATCGGCGCGTCGCGCGATCCTTCCAGCATCGGCTACCGGATTCTTGAAACGCTCGTCCTCACCCGCTTTCAGGGCGCAGTCTTCCCGGTGAACCCCAAGGCGGCGGTGATCGGCTCGTTGCGCGCGTATCCGAGGGTTGCCGACATTCCCGACCCGGTGGATCTTGCGGTCATTGTCGTGCCGCGGGACATCGTGCTGCCCATCGTCGATGAGTGCGCGGCGCACGGGGTGCGAGCCCTGGTCGTGATCTCGGCGGGGTTTGCGGAAACCGGCGCAGAAGGCCGGCTGCTGCAATCGCAGCTGGTCGACAAGGTCCGCGGCTACGGCATGCGCCTCATCGGCCCCAACTGCTTAGGACTCGTCAACACTGATCCGGCCGTGCGCCTCAACGCCTCGTTTTCTCCGGTCTATCCGCCGGAGGGCCGCGTGGGGCTGCTTTCACAGAGCGGGGCGCTGGGCATTGCGATCTTATCGCTTGCCCAGCAATTGCATTTAGGCTTGTCCACCTTTGTCAGCGTCGGCAACAAGGCCGATGTCTCCGGCAATGATCTCATCCAATATTGGGAGCACGATCCGCGCACATCGGTCATCCTCTTGTATCTCGAATCCTTCGGCAATCCTCGGCGGTTTGCGCGCATCGCCCGGCGGGTGAGCCGCGGCAAGCCGATCATTGCGGTCAAGGGCGGCCGCACCAAAGCCGGCGTTCGCGCGGCCGGCTCGCATACGGCGGCACTCGCCGCCAGCAACGTGGCGGTGGAGGCGTTGTTTCAGCAAACCGGCGTGATTCGCGCAGACACGCTGGAGGAAATGTTCGATGTGGCCGCGGCACTCTCGAACCAACCCCTGCCGAAGGGGCAGCGCGTCGGCATTGTCACCAATGCGGGAGGGCCGGGCATTTTGTGCGCCGATACGTGCGAGACCGGCGGCTTGACCATTCCCGAGCTGTCCGAATCGATTCGCACACAGCTCGCGCAGTTTTTGCCGGCGGCGGCCAGTCTGGCCAATCCGGTGGACATGATCGCCTCAGCCAGCCCAGAGCAGTACCGGCGCACTATCGAGACGCTGCTGCGCGCCGAGGAGATTGATGCGCTCATCATCCTCTATATTCCCGTCGGCGTCTCCAACACCGCCGCCATCGTGGAGGCCATCGGCCAGGGCGTGGCCCAGGCTCGGGCTGCCGGGGCGGCGGAGAAGCCGGTGATCGTCTGCGCGATGACCGACGCAGGAGGTTTGCCGCCGCTTGCGGTCGGGGCGGAGCGCATTCCCGCCTATCAATTCCCGGAGACGGCAGCGCGAGTCCTCTCGCGCATGGCGGAATACGCGCGCTTCCGCGCGCGGCCCGCCGGCGCCTTTGTGGAGTTTGAAGATCTGCAGCTTGAGACGATCCGCGCCATCATCCAGCGCGCCCTCGCCGCCGGATCTCCTCGATGGTTGTCCAGCCAGGAGCTCTCCACGCTGCTGGCCGCCGCCGGCATTCCGTTTGCCGGCACCGTGGTTCGAACCGCCGATGAGGCCGTGGATGCGTCGGAGGCGATCGGATTTCCCGTGGCGCTGAAGCTGGCTTCCTCCACGGTCGTGCATAAAACCGAAGCCGGCGGCGTGCACTTGAATCTCACCGACGAATCAGGCGTGCGCCGCGCCGTCGCGGCGATTGCGGCGGCGATTGAGCGCGCAGGCTCGCCGGAGGCGCTTGAGGGGTTTCTCGTGCAGCCGATGATCCGGGGCGGGTGTGAACTGATGATCGGCGTGGTGGAAGATCCCTCGTTTGGCCCGCTGATCGCCTTTGGGTTAGGCGGGGTGCATGTGGAAATTTTGGGCGATGTCATCTTCCGCGTGGCTCCGCTGACTGATGACGATGCGCGCGAGATGGTGCGCGGCATCAAGGGCTACCGGCTGCTCGAAGGCTACCGCGGAGCCCCTGCCGCCGACGTGCCGGCGCTGGAGGAATGCCTCTTGCGAATTTCCTCCCTCGTGGAGCACGTGCCTGAGATTGTCGAGCTGGACTTGAATCCCATTTTTGCCTTGGGGCCGGGGCAAGGCTGCCGGATCGTCGACGCGCGCATGCGCGTGGCGGCCGCGCAAGGTCCATCATGACATGGATCATGGACGCGCAGCCCCCCGTTGGCTATGCTGACCCCACGATGACGTAGTCGTTGCGCTGTGGTTGAGGATCTTCCCATGCGATGGCCGCAGTCAAGGGGCCAGAGAGGGGTTGGACGGGCACCAGAGGGAGTTCTGGTGCCCGAACTGTTTTGTGGCTCATGGCATCACGCAAGGAGGCCGCGATGGAGATGGTAGAGGCTTGGAAACATGATCACGACGCGCTCCGAAAATCCCTGAAGCGGTTACAGTGGGATTTGCACATGATCGCGGATGATTCCGCCGCGTTGCGGGAGACGTACCAGGCCATCATCGGGCCGCTGCGCGAGCACATCCGAAACGAGGAAGACGCGCTGCGCCCGCGCGCCCAGCGGATCAGCCCGGAGGCGTGGGGCGCGCTGTCGTCCATGCACGCCCGGCAGCACCGCCTCTCGAGAGACATCGACCGGCTGTTGGGCAAACGGCGCGTGCCGACGGATCAGTTGACGTCGCGCCTGACCGATTTCGTCCATGAGCTGCGGGAAGATTTCGCAAAGGAGGAGCGTGAATATTTTCCGGCGGTCGAGAACGTCGCCACGGCCGCCGCCAGTCCAGGGGATCCGTGGCCGACCTCATCGGTGGGCCACCACGAATGGCCCTCGCCGCGTTCCCGCGGGCAGCCCGCCACCCCGCGCCTCAGGCATCAGCATCTTCTTGAAGCGAGCAGCGTGATGGCCTGCGGCGGGTTGCTGGGTCTGTGGCTGATCGCCCGCGCCGCGCGCGTGGACCACGCGGCGTTATTCGCAGGTCCCGCCGCGTCCTTCAGGCCGCCGGTCTTCGCGGCAGCGGGAGGACCCGCGTGGTCTCCGAAGACGCTCGAGCCGCTGCGGCATCTGATGGTGCAAGACAACAACAGGCTGATCTCTCTGGAGTCCTTCTCCCGCGACGCGCTGCGGCGGCTCTTCGGCAAGACGCGCGGCATGGCGGCCGATCCGCTGCAAGTGATGCTCTCGATGGTGGCGGACCCTGAGCGATGGCAAACACAGCCGTGCATCCGCGTGGACCGCCCGGCCACCCGCCAGCAGCTCGGCCTTGACCCGGCGGCGCGCTATGCGTCATTTGCCGACATGATGGCGAATCCCTTAGCGCAGCGCGCCCTCGCCGAGGCGCAGCAGAAGCAGCAGCGGCGGCAGCGGCTGAGCCCGGTCGAGCAGGAGCTGCTGGAGGTCTCTGCGCGGTGCCTGCTCTTGCGGCGGCTCTTTGAGCAGGAGCTCCAGGTGGTGCCCCCGGCCTTGGAAGAGTCCAAGCGCTGGCTGCCGGTGCTGCGGCCGGATGGCTACATCACGGAGCAGCAGGTGGGCATCAAGCGGTGCTGGGGGACGCTGCTGCATGCCGTGCGCGTTGAGGATGCGTCCGCCATTACGGCGACTGCGGAGCGGCTGGCCGGCCTGCTGAAGAATCTCCACGCCCAGCATCGCGGATTGGGAAAGCCGCTATAGCTGATGCGCATCATAGAAGCGGCGGCCGGCGTTCGGGTACACTAGGGTTGCGTGACGGGAAGGGCGGGCGCGGGAGACTGAATCCGACGACCCCGGCAAGAACTTCCCGGTGTGTGAGCCTCCAATACCACCATTGGAGGCTCATTTTTTGCCTCCGCTCTTGTCATCACACCCCGCGATCAGGCATGCTAGTAATGTAAGGCCAAGTGAGTACAGCGTCTCCCTGACGAGAAAGCCACACCTGGAGTAATCCAGGGTCGGAAAGCCACGGATCCTATGCAGGATCGCCGGGTTGCCGTAGCAGAGGATGACCCGCAGCGCGTAGGATCGCCGAGCCGCCGAACCATGGGACGGGAGGTTCGGCGATTTTTGTCGTCGAGCCGGAAAGGCACGCACGGATGATGCAGCGGCGATCTGTTCCACGCGCGAGGCGACATCCCCGCCGAGGAATCATTCTCTTTCTCGGGCTCCTCCTCCTGACCGGCATCGCGACGCTGATTCCCGTGACCCAGATGCGCGCGATGCAGGATCTGTCGATGGCGAAGCGGACCCTGGCGGAGCAGCAAGCCTTGGATGCGGCCGAAGGCGGGTTGGATCGGGCGTTTCAGTGGATTCAAACGCGGCCCTCCCCACCGCCCTGCGCCGAGCAGGAAGATCCGTGCCCTATCGACCACCCGTACGACGGCGCGCAAGCCTTGCCGGCCGGCTCATATACCATGACGATCACAGGGCCCCTGGCCAATGACACCAGCACCATTGATTTCTTCACCATCTCTGTCACAGGCGAAAGCGCCGACGGCGCGGCCAGCCGCGCGGTCTCAACCACCATTCGCACGGAGAACTTCGCCCGCTACGCGTATTTTTCAAACACTGAAATCTTAGCAGGTGGCGGCGGTGGGGTAAACTTCGGTACGATCGACGCGCTGTATGGGCCGGTGCACACCAATGGGCAGTTTAACATCGACAGCTCGCTGGTGGGAGTCCCGCCAGGCACGCCGATTGGGCCGTTCTTCTATGACACGGTGACGTCCGTCTGGGCCACGGTCAACTGCCTTCACGGCTGCCCGCCGTATGATCCGTTGCCTGCGAACCCGCCAGCGCCTGATACCCCGCAGTTCTATCAGGGGTTCCAGGGAGGCGCCGCTCCGATACAACTGCCGGTGAATGATGACCGATGGGCTCAGCTGAAAACCGATTCCCTCGTGCTCCCTCATGATACGACGATTCAGATTGTTGGGCAGACCTTGTTGGTGACCAACAACGATAAAGGGTGGGTGAATGAACCGGTGGCCGTGAACGGCCAGGCGATCTATGTGGAGGGTGGAGATTTGACCATTACCGGCGGAACGCTCGATGGCCAGCTCACCCTGGTGAGCGATCGCGACATCGTGCTTCAAGACTCCGTCGTCTACCAATGCAATCCCCTGGAGCTTGACACCGATCTGGACTGCCGCGATGCCGATGGCAATGTCACGCAGAATAACGACGTCCTGGGCCTTGTGGCTCAACGGCACATCAAAGTCGTGGACAACATTCCCAACGATGCCACCGTGCAGGCCTCCATCATGGCGGTCAAAGGCTCCTTCTACTATGATGGAGTGATGAATGAACAGCCCGATGGCAGCGTGTGGAAGGATCCGGCCACCGTCGCGCCGGCGAAGGGAACTTTGCACATCCTCGGCGGGTTGATTCAGGACCGGCGTGGATTGATATGGATGGGCGGCCATGGATTTTCCGGCAAGGACTACAAGTACGATACGCGCTTCGCCAATCTCTCCCCGCCGTTTTTCCCCACGACCGGCAAGTACGAGACCGTCCTCTGGCAAGATCAATGAAGCTTCGCGGGCTCACCCTGATCGAATTGCTCATTGGCCTTGTGTTCATTGCCACCGCCTTCGTCACGCTGATGAGCGTGTCCCTGGGCAACGGCATGCTCATTGAGCATGCCGGGAATGTCTCCCTCGCCGTCAACGATGCGAATCGGGTGATGGAAGAGCTCCGCGAACTCAACCGGACAGGATGCGCTTCTCCCACGTCGAATCCCCCCACCGGCTCTGCGAGCTGGGATGCGTGGCTGGCGGCTCCTGGCGGCGGCGGCAAGAGCATCGCCGCCATCGGCGGCAACGCCGAGTATGCCTGGGTCTTGCCGGATACGGCGGCTGATCCGCAGGGCGTGACGGTGAGTATCTGCTGGCGCGAGCGCGGACGCGTGATCGGAGAATGCGCCTGGGACGGCGCAGTCTTGTCGCCCGCACCCGGAGCGGGCGGCATTGTCCATTCGCCGGTCATGTTGTCGACGGAGCTCACATGCCGAAAATAGCCAGATCGGATCGCGCGCGACGAGCCGCGTGGGGATTTTCGTTTCTTGAAGTGCTCATCGTGCTCTCGGCGACCGTGCTCACCGTCGGGGTCCTCTTCACCCTCTCCATCGTGAGCCAGCGGACGTTCGTCTCCTCCGAGGCCACGCTGCAAGTGCAGCAGCAGGCGCGCCAAGCCTTGATGTCGATGACCAAAGAACTGCGCAGGGCGGATAGCGTCTTAATCGCCAAGGCGGCAGGGGTCGCACCCCCGCTGGGCTGTGGGGCGGTGGCGTGCTGCGCCGGCGCGCAGTGCGAGTTTCAGTTGGTGCTGGGGTTTGACATGGTTCCCCCATGCGCAGCCGGAGTCGCCTGTGTTGGAGCGCAGGATGCCAACCGGGTGAATCAGGCCAATTGGCGGCTTCGGTATCGCGTGAATGGCGCGCAACTGCTGCGGGAGATTCTGGATGATGGGGGGGCTCTCATGGGTACGCGCGTGCTGGCCAACGACGTGGCCCAACTGAGCTTCAGCTATGATGCCGCCAAACGCATGGTGACAGCACAGGTGGAGACCCGCCAGACGTCCTCGCAGCTGCCAGGGCAAGTGCGAAGCGTGACCCCAACCCAAACCCCGATCACGACTCGTGTCAGGCTCCGCAATTAGCGGATGTCCCCTTGTTTTTGCTGACGACGATCAGGTAAGGTTGTAGTAGGACAATTTGAAACAGCGTCTCCCTGACGAGAAAGCCACACCTGGAGTAATCCAGGGTCGGAAAGCTACGGGTCCTCACGAGGATCGCCGGGTTGCCGAATCAGCGAAGCCCGACAGCAGAGGATCGCCGAGCCGCCGAACCAGGAAAGGGAGGTTCGGCGGTTTTTACTTTCCGGCCGCCAAGGAGGAGCGATGAGCAGGCGATCCGATCGGCGAACGGCTCGGCGGCGTCGCGGCGTTTTTCTGGTAGGCAGTCTGCTCTTGATGACCGGCATCGCCGGCTTGATCGCCATAGTGCAAACGCGCGCCCTGGGCGAAGTGCGGTTGTCCCAGCAGGCCGCCTCGATGCAGCAAGCCGCGGAGCTGGCCGAGGCCGGCATTGATCAAGCCTTCGCCACACTGCTCCAAGATCCCTACGAGGCCCCGTTGCCATACGATTGCCCAGCCGATCCCTTGCCAGGCGGAGGGATGAGCACGTGCAGGATGACCGATGGCGGCGGCATGCTGAGGCAGATTACCGCGACAGGCTCAGCGCACGGGGTCCAGCAGGCCATGGAAGTCATGGTCGAGATGGTGGATAGTCCGCTCTTTCGGTGGGCCGCCTTCGGGGAGGAATCGGTGGAGTTCGATGCCGGCGGCCTGGTGGATTCGTACGATTCCTCGTTAGGCATGCCGTATGCGCCATGCGATCCGGATCCTGGCCCTTGTCCAGCCGAGGCTTCCGTGCAAACCAACAATTCAAATGACGCGGCCATCCGCCAGACCGGCGACGTGGACGAGCCGCTTGAATTATTCGGCGACGCCACGATCGGGCCGGGCGGCAGCCCGAGCAGCGGCATTGCGATCGGGCCGAATTCCACGATCTACGGCCAGCGGCGCGAAGCCCCGTATCCGGTGAAGCTGCCGGCGATCACCCCGCCGGCCGGCAGCGTAGCGGGCACGCCGTACACCGCCTGCGCCGGCGGCACCAATTTCGAGAGTCTCAACATCGACTCAGGCTGGGACATTTCGCGCCTGACCATTCCCAGCAACTGCTTCGTGTGGGTCACCGGCATTCCCATCGATGCGGTCGTGCACTTGGATGAAATCCACATGGCCAGCGATGCCCAGCTCGCGTTTTCCGGCGGCGACTCCGTGACAGTCGTCATCGACAAGTTGGACATGGAAACAAACGCGATCATCGCCAACTCCACCACCAACACCCGCCTGGCGATGTATGTCCGGGAGGACTTGGAGATTCGCGATGGCGCTGGGTTCGCCAACGGCTCGCGCGCGCCAGATAAGTTCGCGCTGTACGTCGAGGGCGAGCAGGAGTTCGACCTGCGGGGAGCGACGTGGTGGGGCTCGCCGCAGCATTTTTATGGGGTCGTGTATGCGCCGGAGAGCGACGTGACGCTGGATGCCGAGGGTTTCGGCTCAGGCAATCCGGATCCGAACGAGTTTTTCGGCAGCTTTGTAGCTAAGGAGCTGGAGTTCCACGGTCGAATCGAGGGCACCATCAATAAACCGATTCGTGTGCATTACGACCGCAACCTGCTCAACCAAGACGGCGCGTTGGTGCCAGCTATCCGCTACTGGGGGATCAAGCCCCCTCAAGATCCCTGACGCGCCATGTCCCCGCCTGCCTCGCGCGCTTCAGGGTTTACCCTCATGGAAATGCTCGTGACGTTCTTCGTGCTCGCCGTGGCGGTGGCCTCGCTGATGAGCACATTTCTGGGGCAGGCTTCGCTGAATGAGCAGTCGCGCAACTTATCGTGGGCCATGAACGACGCCGGCCGCGTCATGGAGGAGCTGCGCCGGCAGAACACCGGGGCGGCGTGTGTTAGCCCTGACCTGACCCCGCCGGCCGGCGGCTGGGACGTGTGGCTGCACAATGCGCCGGGCGGCAAAAGCTTGTCAGGGAATTTTGCGACCGATGAGCTGGTGTGGGTCAACCCGGACACCGCCGATGATCCCGAGCCGACCGTGGTGAGCGTGTGCTGGCGATACCGCGGGCACGTGGTGGGCGAGTGCGCGTGGAACGGCGCGCAGTTAGTCGCGAATCCCGGGGCGGATGGCATCGTCAGCTCTCCGGCGATGCTCTCCACGCGCATGACATGCCGACGATGATCAACCGCCAGGGGTTTACCTACACCGAAATCATCTTCGTCGCCTTCATCTCGCTGTTCTTCGGCGGGGTGCTCATGGCGTTGTCCATGACCGGCCAGCGGTTTTATCTCACCTCGGATGCGACCGTTCTCGTCCAAGAGCAGGCGCGCCAAGCCCTCATCAACATGACGCAGGAGCTCAAGCAGGCTGATCCGGCGATGATCGCGGCCAACTGCGCCGGCAATGCCTGCAAGTTTCAGGTCGTCCTGGGCTTCGGCGTGCCGCCATGCGGCGCCGGGGTGGCGTGCATCGGCGCGAAGGACGCCGCGCGCGCCAACCAGTCCGGATGGCGGCTGCGGTACCGCCTGGACAACGGCCAGGTGCTGCGCGAGATTCTCGATGACAACGATCTCCTCAAAGCCGGCACGCGCGTGCTGGCGAATCACGTCAACCAGCTGCTCTTCAGCTATGATCCGACGGATCGCATCGTCACCGTCCAGGTGGAAACAGCGCGCACCGCCTCGCAACTGCCAGGCCGGACCGTCAGCGTCACCCCGACCCACACTCCTCTGGCCGCCCGTGTGAGACTCCGCAATCCGTAAGTGCGCCGGTTTTCCTTGACGGCCTCCGTCGCCAGGGATATGCTGAATCTCATGACGCCCAAGGAGGCCTTGTTCTCTCGCGTCGAGCTGTTCAGGCGGCTGACGGTTGCTGAGCGCCAGCGGCTGGCGTCCGCCTCCGTCGAGAAGCATTACGCCAAGGGCGAAACTGTCTTTCATGCCGGCGATCCGGCCGAGGCGGTGTGGGTCGTCAAAGAAGGCCGCATCCATTTGATGAAGTTTTTGGAAAGCGGGCAGGCGTCCACGACCTGCGTGATGGCATCCGGCGAGCCATTCTGTTGCTTGCCAGCACTCGACCGCAAGCCCTACCCGGTGGATGCGATTGCCGCGGTGGATTCGGTGGTCATCAAGGTGCCCTTGGCGGCGTTCCATGAGCTGATGCAGCGCAATCCGTCATTTTTGCAGGACACCCTCTGCCTGTTCTGCGACCGGCTGCGCGATGTGGAGCACAAAAGCTGCATGATGTACGATTCCGTGGAGCGGCGGCTGGCCCAAACGCTGGTCACCCTCTCGAAGAAATTCGGCGCGACCATTCCCCTCACGAAGCATGAGCTCGCCGAGATGGCCGGCACGACGGTGGAGACGACCATCCGCGTTCTCAGCCAGTTTAAGAAACAGGGCATGATCAAATCCTCCCGCGGCTCCACGACCATCGCCAAACCCGCCAAGCTCGACGCGCTTTCCTCTTTCTGATCTAGATCATAGAACCGCTCACGGCCCTTAAGGTATAAGCAGGCATGAGCGATTCGCTCTCCCGCATCCCATTGTTTCAACATCTCTCCGCCCATCGTCTCGCAGGGCTGCGCGCGCAGGCCAAGCTCCAGCGCGCGGCAAAAGGCAGCGTGATCTTTCGCCAGGGCGCGCGAGCCGACAGCGTGTGGGTGATTCTGGAAGGCTGGCTGCACCTCGTGCACGAAGCCGCATCGACCCCTGCGGCTCCGCAGAAGCCCCGACCCCACGCCGTGGTGCTCTTCACCATCACGCCGACCGAGGTCATTTGCGGCCTCTCCGCGATCGAGTTGGGAACCTATACGGCCAGCGGGGTGGCGGGGACCGCCTCAAAGCTGCTGCGCATCCCCCAGCAGGTGTTCAGCGACGCCTTAATCCACGAGCCGGACTTTACCTACCATGTCTTGCGGTTATGCGCCCAGCGGCTGCGGCGCATGGCCGAGCACTACGGGAGCATGGATGATTCGGTGTCGCATCGCATCATCCGCTCCATCCTCAGGCTGCAGGAGCAGTTCGGCGCGACCCTGCCGATGACCCACCGGGAGCTGGCGCAAATGTCGTGGACCACAACGGAAAGCGCGATCAGGACGGTGCGCAGCTTGAAGCGCCAAGGCTTGTTGACGGGCACGCGCGGGCAGCTCTTCGTGTCCCAGCCGGTGCGGCTGCAACGGCTGCTGGAGTCCAACGGAGGGCCGTCAAGCGTCTGAAGGCGGATGAGCGGGAACTGTTTCCGCGGGTGGAAGCGAGCGATTTGTTTGTGATATAAATCATAGACTCAGCTTGGCCACGTGGTACGCTATCCCAACGTCATGTCTAATCCCAGATCAGCAAAAGCGGTGCCGGAGTCATGCCATACCGCCGCGAGCACGGCGGCCCCCGTAAGCGCTCGGGACAACAGCCTCATTGTGACCGGCAATCCGAATGTCGGCAAGAGCGTGCTGTTTCATGTGCTGACCGGCCGGTACGCGACGGTGTCGAATTATCCCGGCACGACCGTGATGATGTCCTCAGGGACCGCCGTCATCAACGGCAGCCACGTCCGTGTGGCGGATACGCCCGGGCTCAACAGCCTGCATGCGGCCTCCGAAGACGAAATGGTCGCACGGGATCTCCTCCTGGACGATCAGGCCGCGATCATCCAGGTCTGTGATGCGAAGAACTTGCTGCGCGCCCTGACGCTGACCCTGGAGCTGGCCGAGGCCAACGCGCGGACCGTCCTGGTGCTGAACATGATGGACGAAGCGCGCGAGCGGCGGATGCATCTGGATGTCGAGGGTCTCCAGCAGCGCCTCGGCATTCCGGTCGCACCCATGATTGCCACACAGCGCTGGGGGCTGGATCGGCTGCGCGGAGCACTCCCCCACGCCTCAGGTTGCTCGGCGCGCGTGACGTATCCTGCGGCGATTGAAGAAGCGCTCGCGAAGATGGAGCCGATCATGCCGGCCACCCTGCGGGCGCGAAAGGCTTTGATGCTGCTGTGGTTGGCGGGCGATCGCTCGATCGCGGATCGCATCGAGCCGTCCGTGGGCGCCGATGGGCTGGCCGCGCTGAGCCAAATCGCCGCGGAGGCGCAGGCGATCGCGCCGCAGCCCCTGAGTGTCGTGATCGCTCAGGCGCGAATGCAGCACGCGCAGCAGCTCGTCCGGCAGGTCATGCGCGTCGATGCGCAGCGTCGCGCGCCGTGGCTTGAGCGGTTAGGATCGCTCGCCATGCATCCGGTGTGGGGGCTGCCGGTCTTGGCCGGCGTGCTCGCGCTCATGTATTGGCTCGTCGGAGATCTCGCGGCTCAGCACGGCGTGGCATTCATGGAAGAGATCGTCTTCGGCCGCTACCTCACTCCAGCGATGACGTGGCTGGCGGCCCATGCGGTGCCTTGGGTGTGGGGCCGCGCGCTGCTGGTGGGCGAGTATGGCCTGCTGACGATGGCGCTGCCGTACGCGTTTGCGATTATTCTGCCGATCGTGGGCATGTTTTTTCTGTGTTTCGGGTTGCTGGAAGATGTGGGGTATCTGCCGCGGCTGGCCGTCATGTCGAATCGATTCTGCGCGCTGTTCGGGCTCAATGGCAAAGCGGTCCTGCCGCTGGTCCTCGGTCTTGGCTGCGATACGATGGCCACCATGACGTGCCGCATTCTTGAGACGCGGCGCGATCGGCTCCTGGTCACGCTGCTGCTGGCCCTTGGCGTTCCCTGCTCGGCCCAGTTGGCGGTGATTCTGGCCATGATGGCGGGCCAGCCCCCCGCAAGTCTGGCGATTTGGATCGGGGTGGTGTTGGCGGTGATGGTGATCATCGGGCGAGCCGCCGCGCGGCTGATCCCCGGGGAGACCAGCCCCTTCCTGTATGAGATTCCGCCGCTGCGCCGGCCGAAACTCTCGAACGTCGTCGTCAAAACGCTCGGCCGGATGGAATGGTACATCAAGGAGGCCGTGCCGCTCTTTTTTCTGGGCACCCTCCTCCTCTTTCTGCTGGATCGGCTGGGGGCGCTGGTGTGGCTGAGGCAGCTGGCCACCCCGGTGGTGGTCTCGTGGCTGGGGCTGCCGGCGAAGGCCACCGACGCGCTGCTCGTGGGATTTCTGCGGAGGGATTTCGGCGCGGCCGGGCTCTTCGCGCTGCAGCGCAGCGGGGCGCTGACCGGCATCCAAACGGTGGTCAGCCTGGTGACGATCACCCTGTTCGTGCCCTGCATCGCGCAGTATTTCATGATGGTCAAGGAGCATGGCGCGAAGATCGCCACGCGGATTGCCGCCGCGGTGTTTCTCATCGCGTTTGTGACCGGGGGCGTGCTGATGCGAGCGCTCACCGCGCTGCGAGTGTTATGATGATCCCACTTATGAAAACGCTCTGCAACACCCAAACTCCGACCCATGCGATCGGTCGTGAACGCCCTGAGGCGTTGCGACCGTTCCCTGACTCCCATCGCGGAGTCCCCTCGGAGGAGGCGACTCAGTCACTTATGCG